>JBAZGB010000014.1:0-45987 GCA_041653135.1 Eubacteriales bacterium
GGAATAATGCAAAACCGTTTCACGATATTGTGATATTGTAATTCATTACTGTAAAACCGTTTCACGTTTATATTTCTTGGTTAATCAGTTAGGTAACGGATAAAGTAAGACCGGGTCTCCGGCACCAGATTTATCCGTACCTAAATTCAGCTTTAAGACGACTTGGATGTCGTCAGAAATAGTTACTTCGTGGACGTAATTGTCCACGATTATTTTTTTCTTCTCACTATCAACACGGTCGAGGACGGAGTTTTTAAACCTGCTGAAGTATTTGAGGATCATTTCCCGTGTGATTTTTTGCGGTGTTTGTTCGGGCAGGTCGTTAAGCTGCTCTTCCAGTTCATCTTTTTGTTTCTGCAGTTTCTTGACTGTGCTGTCAAAGGGCCGCCAGTCAGCTCCGTCCAAGACCTGGTTGACGATTCTCTCCATCCTTGTGTCCAAGGCCTGGATTTTCTTCTTGAGTTCTTTGCTTGCCTGCGTGTACTGCTTGTCCTGCTCGTTTGCCATGGCATAAATTTTATTGACCATTTCCGGAAGTTTCTCCGGAGAAAACAGACTACCTTCGACCTGGTCAAGAACGTATTCCTCTACCCTGACCTTACTGATCTGCCTGTTGTCGCAGTCCCTGGTCCGGAGTTTCCTGTTACATTCGTAGTAACGTTTCCTTTTACCGTCTTTGGCCTTGCTTGAGTTGCCGACCATGGCAGCCCCACACTTGCCGCACTTAATCACACCGGTAAGGATATAAAGTTCGTCGCTTCTTTGTCTTGGAGTGGCCAGCTTTTTACTGTTCAGCCTTTCCTGCACTTTTTGGAACACCTCCTCTGATATTATCCTGGGGACGGTATCCGGAAGGGCGATTATTTCATCGTCTTTTTTGCGGGCGTGCCAGTTCCGGTGACCTTCGATTCTCTTAGGCGCCCGGTTGAAAACGTAATAACCAGCATATTTGGGGTTGCGCAGTATTTCATATAGGGAGTTTTTCCCGAACTTCTTTCTCTTTTTAGTCAGGTACCCGAGGGAGTTTAAATGGTCCTGGATCTGCCTGTAATTATTGCCTTGGATATACATAGTAAAGATCAGGCGGATTACTCCAGCTTCGTCCTCGTTGATGACATATTTCCCGTCAACAATGTCATAGCCCAGGGGAGCGGTCCCGCCGTTAAAGCGGGCCTGGTAAGCGTTTTCCTTCATGCCCTTCATGACTTCCCGGGAAAGGTTGAGAATGAAATATTCATTTAGTCCTTCCAGGACGGTTGTCAGGAGTTCCGATTCCGGGCTTTCGTCCAGGGGCTGATCAACGGCAATAAGTTTAACCCCGGCTTTTAAGAGAGTTCTTCGGTATACCACACTGTCGTAGCGGTTACGGGCAAACCTGTCCAGCTTGTGGACGAGGAGAAGGTCGGCCTTCACAATCCGGGTTTTGATATCTCCGATCATCCGCTGGAATGCCGGGCGGTCGTCGGTTGTCCCGGAGCGCGCTTCATCGGTGTATTCCCTGATAACGTTTATGTCGTGCTTGACTGCGTACAGGGAGCAGGCGCGCAGCTGCGCGGTGATGGACTCAGTTCGCTGTTCGGCTGTGCTGTAGCGGGCGTAAATGACGGCGTTCATCATGATATAGAACCTCTTATTAATTTATAGTTAAAAAGAAAAGCGGCGCAAAGGGATTGCCTAAGTCCCTAAACGCCGCTTCTTTGGGTCAAACTACAGAAGGTTCTATTTTTACTCCCTTAGGAAACGAACCAATATTACAGGTTTCAAAATCTTGAACATATACCTCCCTCATAGTCAGTATGACCCTGGTTCTGAAGAAACATGGACGAAACGTTAATGCTGATATTAATATTATACAACAAAATCCCAGAGATTCCTGTCTGGTTAAAATTTATTTGGCTAAATATCTAGGGGGCAACCTCACTATCAAGCCGCAAGCTATTAAGGACTTTTAATATTTAGCGTATCTTTGTTTCCAAAGACCTCAAGACCATAGGCGGAGGTCCCTCGACAGCCTGGCTTGTCCCCTAAATACTTAGTTGAAGTATGAACCAGATACATTGCTGGGAATAATATTAAACTACAGAAAACGTATAGCGCCTATCGCTTACTTTCTCATCAAGTGAACGATCAAGATGCCAAACGTAAAAATCAGCATAAACGCTTGGAAGATCTCCATATCTCTCCAGCCAACTTGCGGCGGGAGTGGTTCCAATATTTGATCCCGGAAAGCTCCGGGATGTTTTTTTATTTATGTTTTTAGTTCACCTCTTTTAACCCGGCGATCTGCAGGTCTTGCGGCGTTCATATTATTCTAGTATGGAGGGCAACAAACACTACAGGGAGTGTAACCCCTGGATTTTGCATCCGACAAACTAATTGGTATTTGGCTGCGGGCAAGATACCGACAACCTGCACTGTAATACTTTTCCCCCGTTCTGGTTATATAAACAGTTGTTTCTTGTTTTTCTACAGTC
Organism: Eubacteriales bacterium; assembly: GCA_041653135.1. GTDB lineage: Bacteria > Bacillota > Desulfotomaculia > Desulfotomaculales > Nap2-2B > 46-80. Next base: position 2,475 of record JBAZGB010000014.1, read on the forward strand.
TGGGAAGGAGAAGAATTGTTTTCTACTGTTTTGTCGGTTTCCGGTTGTGCGGTGTCTGTTGAAGACTCTATTGACTGTTTGAATTCATCAACGGTCTGTCCCTCCTGGTCGGGTTGAGTTTCTTGTGAATCATTGGCCGGTTGGGCGGTCTCATCCACGGCCTGGCCGTTCTGGTTTGGCTGTGACGGGGTTGTGGTTTGTTGGGTGCTGCAGGAGGTTAGGGACAGAGCGAGAATTATTATAAGTAAGGTAAGAGTAAAAGATTTGCGTATAGACATAAACGACCTCATTTCTTTCTAAGCATAAGGTACCATGATATCAGAAAAGCAAATGGCAGAAGTATTAGGTTTAAAACGTTGCTTGACCCTGGATTATAGGAAATGTGTAAAAATCCCCATATCGCTCCCCATAAAAATGTTCCAACATACCAAAAAACGATTCCTAAGATAATGAAGTAAACAATCCTCATGAAACTATTCCTCCCAAAAACCATTAATTACAGTATTATATATCTGTGAATCGTGCAACTAGTCCTATCACAATTAACCAAACAACTGCATACCTTTGTAAATAATGTCGTCCCGTGTAGAAAACACCGTAAAACACAAAAGAAGCTAATTTCTATTATCAATCCTCCAAGCTGGAAGAAGCTAAATACATTCCACCTAAAGACAATAAAACTATTACAATATAACCCAAAACTGTATATGTATATATGTTCAGAAATCCAAATTTGATCCATAAAATTATGAACCAAGCGATTTCAGATAGTGGCGGGAAAAATATTGTCAATATGCCTCCAAAAATACCACTTAACGAGAAAGCTGTATAAATAGTAAATAGATGTATGCCTAAGGATAAGCAAGATAATAATATTTGGCCAATTCCTGCAGTTAAACAACCTACGCCAAGTTTTAAACTTTTTAATATAGACAATTTATCACCACCTAATAGATCTTTTTACCCTTTGCAGAAAATGTCGACCTGTGTCGAAAGCCCCCTAAAACACAAAAGCCGCTAATTTTAGCGCCTTCAAGTTCTCCTTACGATGTCCTGCCATTTGAATTTTTGCTTGACTCTCATGAAGCCGATCTTTGCTTCCATGAACCATCCTTCAACATCGAAATGTTCTAACCAGTTATACAATTCATGTGGACCGGCTCTTGCAAAATCACAAAATGCCGAATCCGGAACAAGAAAGGAGGTTGCCCATTTTAAGGCCAATCTTTCATTCTTGTTATGCCAGAAATTAATCCACCCCCTTTTAGAATGATCTGTTTCCCAATAACTGGCTATATGATAAAGAATACAACCTTTTATTGGCGGGTAGAGGAAATGACTGATTTCCTCGGATAGTACACATTTTTCCTGCCGTTTCTTCATTCTAAGAGACATATCCAAAAATATTTGATTTCTTGATAAGTCTGCATAGCCTTCTAATAAGGGATGATGTTTATTATGCAGGAAATCATAATGTATTTTTATGCCCATCATATCAGCAAGGTATATTAGATCCTCATAAGAAGTATTGGTCATTATTTCTTGCTGCTCTTTTCTTTGAATGCTCCTGTTCCCGGAATATCTTTGTCCAAATGAGCTGCCTCTTCGTCATTGATTGACGTATCGATCTTTGGCAAACCGTATTTTTCAATCGCTTTTTCCCAGAGTTTATATTGTTCCTCTTTTGAGAGACCTAATTTATAGCTTATTTCGGCTACCTGTTTTAAGGATTCGCCAAGGTCCTTGGCTTTTAGGAAATCATCTGTTTGTGGTTGATCTGGCTTCTCGTTGCCGAGAATAATATCTGTGGTCGTATCAAGACTATTCGCCAGCTTATTTAGGGTATTCACGGATGGTTTAGACCTGCCCGATTCGATATCTCCTAAAAATCCGATAGATATTTTTGCATCTGACGCTAGCTCCTTTAGAGTTAAACCCTTTCTCTTTCTTATGGATCTTATTCGCTTACCTATCTCCATTTTATTTCTCCTTCGGCTATTACGTAATTATTATAGGCATAATTCGTCAATAAAAAAATAATATATTTTTCGTTATCAACGAAATTTAAAGCAAATCAGAGAAATCGAGAGGAATACGCTATAAACAATTACGTCATGAACGTATTTCTAGTTTGATAGTATTCGTCATTAGCGTATAATTTAATCAAAGAAGGTGATAACATGATCGGCAAAAAGGTTTTTGATTTAAGAAAGGAAAGAAACATATCCCAAAGCGAACTCGCAAAAAAAACAGGGCTTGCTAATAGCACTCTATGTGATATCGAGAAAGAACGATTAACTCCATCTTTAAAAACCCTGAATAAACTGGCTAATGCCTTGGAAGTTGATGTTGCAATATTTTTTTTAGCCAATAATTCCGTTGACAACGTAAATGTATTTCAACCCCCTCCCCGCGCAACCGGCACGGAAGCGTAGAGGGGTTTTTGTTTTTCAGGAAGGGAGGTGAAGAAAGTGGCCGGTGAGACTGGATTCATGGACAAAAACGAGATGCGGAAGATGATAGAGAACCAGATCAAGTTTTTAGACAGCATTAGGGGAGAAGCATCTTCAGAAGCTGTCCCGGACTTGATCTATGCGGAAATCAGTCTTTTTGAACTTCTTGAAAAACTTGATGCTATTGTTTGTTCTCTCGGGTAATTTTGTCAACTAACTCGTTATACATCTCGGCAATTACTTGAGCAGTAAATTTATATTCGTCTAATTTTTTTTCTCTTATGTCGTTGCCTGATATTTCTTTGATGTTGTTTTTCTCAAGGTAGGTTATTAAAAGCTCTTTTGCAATTTCGTTATAATCGGGCAATAAATTTTTCCTCCTTTCCGCCAGCCACTTTCACCTCAATGAAACGGTTCGACGGGAGGGAGGAAAATCCTGTATGAAATTGTCAAAGACCAAAGGTGGTGATTGCAAGAATAAAATCAATGGTCATATTTACCAAGAGTTTATACGGAAAGGGCATATGCGCTTTAGGAATACGGCGGGAGAGGAGGTTTTTGAAATGGTTTACGACCTTGGAAAGTACAGAAGCACTCGTAAAGTTGTTGACTCAATTATATACGGCGAGTGGGTTTCGATAGCCAGGAAGGACCAGGGCATGACCCAGGAGGAACTCGGGGATAGGATCGGCTACAGTCAGTCAATCGTCTCCCGTATGGAGAGCGGAAAACTGGATATCTGTCCGGGAGACTCCGCCAATATTGCGGTAGCTCTAAACAACGTCGGCCTGCTGAGACGGTACTGCCAGCAGTGTGCGGTATGCAAGGCAATGAGGGATATGGAGCAGCTCAAGCCGAGACCGGCGGCTTAGAAAGGAGCGCTTAATGTTAGTTTTCTACAAGTCCACGATCTCAACGGCGGCGCTCATGGCCGGGCAGAGGACACCGGACAAGGTCGAGTACATTCCTACCGGCTTGGAAACACCGCCGGATTACTGGGACCCGATAGTGCGGATCCTGGCCGGGGAGTTTGAGAAGGAGGCGATAATGCTTGGCGACAGTCACAGTGCTTTATAAGGGAGTGCCTAAATGTTTCGACGGAGATAAGTTAACTGAGCTGATTAAGTACATCCGCAAAGTTTTTCCAGGTGGACTTCTTAAGTTGGACAACGATTTCTACTTGGCCAAATCAAAGGAGGTGTAGCAGGTTGGATAACACAGTTCGGAAAATATCCAGCATTCCGCCGAGGGAACTGCCCAGGGCAAGGAGACGGTGGCGGTGGAAGGCGAGCAGGTGTATGCCGCTGATGGCGCTGCTCTTTGTGGTGCTCTCAGTCCTGGCTATGCTTCCGTTCATAGACTGGATAGTGCCGACGGTTTTGGCGTGGTTGGGCAGGTAAAAAATAAGCCGCTTCAAAGCGGCCAAATGAAAATCGTCTTTTAAAATTATAACCCGGAAAAGTAATTTGATCAAGTTTGATCAGGTTTAAAGATAGTAAAGGCATGGTCTGCGTGGATTGCGCTGAATGTCAACGTGGAGGAAATGGCGATAAAAGCTGCGGAGCTGGATGGCATCACAAGCGAATTAATAAGGGCAGCTGTTTCTCCGGACAGTTATTGGATAAATTTGATGAACCTGTTATGCGGGGAGGCGGTTTCCACCATGTCCGAAGCTGAAATCTATGTCATTGCAACGGTTTTAAGGATACTTAACCAGGACGAAGCGCAGCGGTTGGAAGCAAAGCTGGACGAAATGGCGGAGGAAGACTATGCGGGAATTAATCTGCGAACGGTGTCATGAGATACATTTCTCATGCTCCCCACCGGAACGCCTGATAAACAGAGCCTGCCGCAAGTGCGGCGGGGAACTTGTTGAGTTCGATCCCGAGAAACACAATTACAGGGCGTGGAAGAGCAAAGAACAGGAAAGAAAGGATGGTTCAGATGGCGATCAAAGGTGTTAGCGACATAAGAAGGCTCCCCAGGCTGGGCAAGATCCGCCTGGGGGAAAAGGGAGTCTCTCAAAAGACCGGCAAGGAATACCCAAAAGCTTTAGATTATTTCCTCTGCCCGCCGGAAGTTCAAAAGGTCTACGGCGAAAAACCCAGGATGCTGGACATCATGTTCCCGGTATCCGATCAAAGCGTTTTCTTTCCCCAGTTTTACAAGAGATACGGCACATCAACCGGCCTTGTCTGCAAGGGCGACGGTGAAACGGCAACCATGCATCAGGACGGTGAAATGATTGAAATCGAGTGTGTCCCCGACGAGTGTGACTGGTACGCGAAAAAGCATTGCCGGCGGCTTGCCAATCTGCAGTTTTTACTCCCCAGAGTACCAGGACTCGGAGTCTGGCAAATAGATACCACGTCTTTTTATTCCATCATCAACATCAATTCAGGCCTGGCAATGATCCAAGCGGTGGCGGACAGGATACACATGCTGCCCCTACAACTGATACTCAAGCCTCAAGAAGTCAGCCCGGACGGTAAGAAAAAAACCGTCTACGTGCTTGACCTGGTCGCGCCGGTCACACTGGCCAAACTGCTTAACGATTCGCAGACACCGGCCCGGCAGCTGCTCATGCCGTCGCTGGACGAGAATGATCGGCCGGACGATCTTTATCCGGACGGCGTTCTGAACAAGGAAGGCCCTCCGCCTTTTAACCTGGACCAAAAAGAGGATCCTGAAGAAGATGCCCGGCAGCGTGAACTGGACCGCGTGGCGAAAGAGAGCGGACTTGAGCGGCAGCGACAGATTGATGAAATAAAGGCAGCAGCCTTCTCAACTCCGGAAGAGCCGGAGGATATTGATAACGACCTGGCCGTGGCGTGGGCTACTCTTGGGACACCTTTGGCCAAACAGAAGGCTATTTTGGCCAATCCCAACCTGGATAAGACTGCACTGCTTAAAGAGTTACAGTCAGAGGTTAAGAAACGCAAAGAGGCTGCCAAGCCGAGACCGGCGCCTGCAACAACTGCAGCAGCACCAATCGCACCGCCGCCAGGGAACGGGAACGGCAATACTGCTCCTGCCCAGCGGCAGCAGAGTTTCTTTTAGGGGGTGGCGGGATGCTTGAAAAGGCTTTATTTATAAAGGTTCCGGAGGTCGCAGAACAAAATTATTGTATCACGTTTTTCATAAATGACGACGGCCATACTATCATGCAGGGCGCAGCAAGTCCAAGGTTCTTGCTCGAATGTGCCAAATGCCTGATCGACACACTTAATGTCCAGTTTATGAAAGGCGACATGTTTGTTTTAGATGCGAGGAAGGGGGTCAATACGCTAATATGAAAGACTATTCTTTTTCAAGGTTAAACCTGTTTGAGTCGTGCGCAATGGCGTTCCGCCTTAAATATATCGACAAAGTTCCCGAGGTCCAGGGGGAGGCCCTGGCCTTCGGCGGTCTGATTCATAAGATTATTTCCGTTTACTCCAAGCACTGTCTGGGGTGCGGGGTCCAGACGGACGTGTCGGAGGTTCCGGACATCGTCCAGCAGTGCTTTTACGAGAAGCCGGCCGGCCTGGACTCTTCAAGGTTTACGGAGGTCCTGGCCATGGCCCAGTATTTCGCCGACACTCATATGTCCAACATACAAACACTGGTCGGCAGTGAGGAATGGGTACAGACCTGGCTGGACAAGAAATTCCTCTTCCGGGGGATTATCGACCGACTGGATATCGAGGGAGACACGGCCACAATCACGGACTTTAAGACCGACCACCAGCTGCGGCCGGAATCGGAAGTGGCTAATGACTTTCAGTTGGCTGTGTACGCCTGGCTGGTCAGCCTGGAGTATCCCCAGATAAAGACATTTGACGTACAGCTGGACTTCGTACGATGGAACGTGCAGCGGGGGACAACCCTCGAAAAAGTCCAGCTCGCTGGTGTGGAAAAACAGATCCTGGGGCTGATCGGCCAGGTGGAGCAAGCGATCGAAAAGAAGAAATTCCCGCCTAAGCCCGGCCACTTCTGCGGGTGGTGCGGGTATTCGGCGTCCTGCCCGGCGGCGAAGGATATCCCGGCCGACGTGCAGCCGATCACCCAGGCGGAGGATGCCCGGAAGGTTGCGGAAGAGTTGGCCATACTTGAGAGGCAGGTTGCCGTCCGGAAGGAAGCCCTGAAGTCTTGGTGTAACCAGTTCGGAAACGTGGAGGCTAACGGGCTGACCTGGGGTTTTTTCAAAACAAATGGGCAGTCCATAGAGGACATCGACGGATTCGTGCGGCTTATGAATGAAGCCGGCATTGACCCGCGCCCATATTTATCAACTAACGGGACAAAGATGAAGAAGCTGTGGAACGACCCGCGGCTTGCCGATGGCCTCAAGGCCCTGGTTGTCGATAAGAGCACTACAGCGTTCAAGTCCAAGAAGGTGAAGGATAATGGCTAAATGCAAATCCTGCAATGCTGAAATAGATTACGTACGCTCGAAAGGCGGAAGACTTATTCCTGTAAACAATGGATATGTCACTGTCGTAACTGACAGTGGCCATGTGATCAAGGGGCGGGTATCTCATTTTGCTACCTGCCCCGACGCCAATAAATTCAGGACGGGGAGGGTCCAAGTGTGAGAATTGAAAAGCTGAGGCTCGTTAACTTCGGCAACTATACCGACGAGGAAATAAACCTGGCGCCGGTGTCCGTGTTCGTGGGAAAAAACGGGGCCGGGAAGTCGACCATCAAGCAGGCGATCGAGTACCTTTTCACCGGCCGGGTGAACGGGGTCACGGACGGATCCGGGCGCGGGAGTGAACAGCTGATTAGGACCGGTGAGAAGTCCGGGTACGTCGCCGGCGTTGTCGACGGCCGGAATATTTCACGTGAAATACCAGGCAAGCTGCAGGGCATGGAGGAGCCTCCGAACCGGGAGGTTATAGCCGCCCTGATGAATACGTCCAAATTCTTGGAACTGCCCCAGAAGGAGCAGCAGTCATTGCTATTCTCCTTGTTGGGGTTAAAGTTTACTGCTGTCAGAATTACGGAATTACTCCTGGACTGGCCAAAAGCAGGAGATAAAGAAACAGGATATTTCAAGCAGAGCAAGGCAGCCGTCGATGCTGTAGGCGGTCCGGAAGTCTTCGAAAGCCTTTACAAGTATTTCTATTCAGAGAGGACAGCAGCCAAACGCCTGAAACAAGAGCTGTCTGCCCTGGCCAAAGATGGGGACGAGAAGGACGACCTGCCGGCGGGGGCGTGGGAAGCAAAAGAGCAGATCCGAGAGGAACTGGCCAGACTGAAGAAGCAGCGGAACGAGTTGCTCAAATCCCTGGGTGAAGCCGGGGCGGGCGTAAAGCGCAAAGAAGTTGTCCAGTACGACATCAAGAGGCTGGAGGATGAGCGGCAGGAGTTGCAGGCCAAGATTGATTCTGTTCAGGTCGGGGGTGCCCGGGCGGAGGCTAACTACCGGGAGTCTCTTGATGAGGACCTGAAAAAACTTGACGAGGCTGTACAGGCCAAGGTTGCGGAACAGACGAAGGCACTGAAAGAATGCGCTGCCAGAAGAGCTGTTTTTGAGGAACACCAGAAGGCAGTCACGGTCTTTTCCAATGACGAAGTATCCTGCCCGGTTTATCCGGAATTAGCCTGCCCGGGGAACAGTAAGGCAATCCTGAAAAAAATCAAGGAGGACCTGAAAAACAGCGCCGCCGATTTATCGGCCTCGCTGACCAATCGCGCCAAAATTGACGAGGAACTCCAGAACCTGCTTAAAGAGCAGGCTGCCGTCAATAAGATGCTGCAAGAGCAGAAAGATACTATATACGACCTCGAACAGGACCGCAAGAAACTGGCCGAACTGGACAAGCGTATAGGTGCTTTCCGGACTGAACTGGAAGGCCTGGAGAATGCCCAATCGCCGGCAGAGCTCCAGGAGGAGGTTGATGCCCTGGGACAGAGGATTGCCAACGGGGACGAGCTTGTCCGGAAGCTGGATATTCGGGAAACCAATGAACAATACCAGGCTGACATTAAGGAAAAGGCTTCCCGGGCTGCCGAGGAGGTCGACATCCTGGAAGTGCTGGTCGAGGCCTTCGGGCCGAAGGGGATCCGGGTGAAGCTGCTGACGAATGTTATTGACCAGCTTCAGGCCAGGGCTGCCGGACGGATGGAGCTGCTGACCGGCGGGGTATACCGGGTGGAGTTTACCCCGGAGATTACGCCGGTGATATTTAAGAACGGCATACAGGTACCGCTAAGGAAGTTAAGCACCGGGGAGCGGTTACTTTTAGGCGTGGTGATGCAGGATATCCTTTCCGGGCTGACCAGGTTGAGACTGCTTGTTGTCGACGATGCGAACCACCTGGACCAGGCGAACAAAAACGCGCTGCTAGGGATGATGATGCAGGTCAGGCAGGACTATGACACGGTAATTGTTATGTCCGTCCTGGGTGAGGTTGAGCCGAAGGATCCGGGGATTGAGGGGCTGGGTATGTACCTGGTGGAGGATGGGACGGTTAAGCAAATAGTAAGGCTAAACGAAGGCGTAGCGAATGAATAATTTTACATACCCTTTTGTATAAATACCGTTTGAGCTTGTAGTTAAACAGAAAGAAGGTCAAATATATGCCAGGTTTATGGCTTAGGCTTTACACGGAGATCAGGAATGACCGCAAACTAAAAAGATTGCCCCATAGTCAACGCTGGCTATGGGTTGTAATTTTGACAATTGCAAAGGAGTCTCCCAGGCCTGGCTGGCTGCTGCTGACTAAAGATGTACCGGTAACTATCGCTGACCTGGCCGACGAGGCTGACATTACCGTTGAAGAAGCCGTGGCCGGCATGGATTCCTTCACTGACTGGAAGATGCTCGAAGAAGTTGACGGAGTCTGGCACTTGATTAACTGGGACAAGCGTAATTATGAGAGCGACACCAGCGCCGAGCGGGTTCGCAGGCACAGGGAGAACATAAAACAGGATGTAACGTTACCGAAACGTTACAGTAACGTTACAGTAACGCCCCCAGAGACAGAGACAGAGACAGAAACAGATACAGATCAAAAAGAAAAACGAGAAAAAGAAAAAGAACTGCGCCCGATTTCGGAATTGTCATTAACTCAGTTATACGAAAAAGACATCGGAAGGCCGCTGTCATCCGACGAGATAATGTTTTTTCCGGAAGCCGAGAAAATCCACGGGACAGCGCTCGTTAAAGAGGCTATTGAAACGGCCTTTAAGCGGAAAGCGAAGCCGGGAAGGAAATATATCCAGGGGATTCTACAGAACTGGGCCACAGAAGGATATAAGACTGTCAAGGAAGCGCGTGCAGCTGAAGGGCGCGCCGGGCCTACGGACAAACCCCCGCCGGCAGATGACAAGAAGAAGGAATTAATCAGGAGTTTATACGCCAACTAATGAGAAAGGAGTACGCCAATGGTTGAAATTATAAAGCGCTGGGATGCCAAGCACGAAGAAGGCCACAGAAAAAGAGTCGAGAAGCCTCCCAATTGGACGGAAGAAGAGATCAACCTATTGTCCAATCTGTGGGGATCAATGATGTTGAAAACCATTGCAAAAAAACTGGGAAGAACACAATGTTCCGTAGTTTTAAAGGCCCAACGTTTGGGCTTGGGCGCTACGAAATTAGCAGATGGAAAAATAACTGCTAGGCTGCTGGCTAAAACGCTGGGCATTGATGTACATGCGGTAACGCACTGCTGGATTCCTAAGTACGGCTTAAAATGTGTCTGGAAAATCACAAGAAGTATTTACAAATTCTGCTTGATTGATCTGGACGATTTCTGGCGCTGTGCGGAAAAGAACCAGGACAAGTTCGATTCACGCCGGTTCGAAGCAGGCATCCTGGGCGCAGAACCGGCATGGATGGCACAAAAAAGAAAGGCTGATCAGTTGTTGCCCAGACGCAGGCTACAGAAATGGACACGTGATGAGGATAACAGTTTGCGTGCTATGTTTAAGTCCGGTCATTTGACCTATCGGGAGATAGGTCAACGCCTTGGAAGGTCAGCGATGGCGGTCGGGCATCGGCTGGGACGGATTGATATATAGATGACCAGACTCAGCGCAAGGCAGGCGGAAATACTGCTCAGACATCTGCAGGTACCGGGTAAGCTCCATGCTTAAGGAAACGGTAAGGCCTTTTTCTGTAGCCCAACATCTGAGAATGGCCCGGGCCGCCAGGAGGCAAAAATTCAGCGATGTGAGGTATAACTAACGGATGAATAAGCCGGTGAAAGAATATGCAGAAAAATCCCCAATGCCGCCAGATAATTACCGCTGCCCAAAATGCGGCAGCAAATTTCCGAAACCCGGTAAAGGTATCTGCCCTTTAGGCTGCACTGAAAAGCGGGAAACTGCCCCGGGAGTGGTTGTTTCCAAAATGGAAATAGTTCATATAGAAAAAATTCCTTACAAGTTGGTGTTGATAGATGGATAAGCAGTACAGATTACTTATGGCGGACCCACCCTGGGCATACAAAGATCAGGGTACACGCCTTTCCCCTGCCTATGAAGGTAAGCAGCGTAAGAGTGGCAAGCGTTACGAAACTATGTCCCTTATAAGCGCACAGATGAAACTTGAGAACTCATACCAGAATCTTAATCTGAATACCCCATATAAAGCCTCTGATTCGTATTCCGATGCACCAGCAGATCCAAAGCAGGTACTTGACTATAAATGCATAGTTGCCTTAGAAAACTTGCAGTTCGAATGCGAGGCATATATAGATGGAGACAGAGCACAAGGCAGATTATTTGATAATGAAACATTGAAACAAGTAGCGGCAACGACATTGAATTAAGATACAGGAGGCTTAAAAATGCCTGAGTTTACAGTATTACATTTATTCTCCGGGTTGGGCGGCGCCGCTCTTGGTTTCCAACAGGCTGTTGAAGAATACCGGGGCATGGTCGGCCGCTTCCGGACACTGGCGGGAATTGACGTTGACCCGGAGGCCTGCGCAGATTTTAGAAGATTAACCGGCAGCCCGGCAATTGAAATGGATCTCTTCAGCCGGAATGATTATATCGCATTCCACGGACACCAACCGCCGGCGGATTGGCAGGAAGCGGAGCCGGAGGATCTTCTCCTTGCCGCCGGCGGGGAGTATCCGGATGTTATATTTCTTAGTCCGCCATGCAAAGGCTTTAGCGGTCTGCTTCCCGCCAAGAAAGCCAGTAGTGATAAATACCTGGCTTTGAACAACCTGGTTACCAGAGGGCTAAAACTGACGCTGGAGGCCTTTGCTGACAACCTGCCATCAGTGATCATGCTTGAGAACGTCCCCAGGATAACCAGCCGCGGGGAGTTCCTTTTAAAGCAGGTAAAGAAGCTTCTGTCCAGCCAAGGATATGTCTTTAACGAAGGATACCATGACTGCGGTGAGATCGGAGGACTAGGGCAGCACAGAAAGAGGTACCTGCTTATCGCCCGCCGCGAAGACCGGGTAACAAGCTTTGTATACCTTCCTCCAAAGCACAGGGTTAAGTCCATTGGTGAGGTTATCGGTCCCCTGCCGCTGCCGGACGATCCGGGAATGGGACCAATGCACAGGCTGCCGCGGCTAAAGTGGCTTACCTGGGTACGACTTGCGCTTATTCCTGCCGGCGGTGACTGGCGGGACTTAGAGAAAATAGCGCCGGAGCAGTATTGGCTTGAGCATGTCCCCCGTGGAGGCGGGTCTTTTGGTGTGCAGGAATGGGACCAGCCTGGCGCAACTGTTACCGGAAGCGCAAGCGTCAAGGGAAGTAATGCGGTGAGTGTTGCAGACCCGCGGATCGGGCATACGCCTCGGGAAGGAGTATACCGGGTTCAAGATTGGAACGAACCGAGCACGACAGTAACTGGCGCCGCCCGGGTAAATACTTCAAACGGCGCTGCCTGTATTGCGGATCCGAGACTGTCCCAAGGGATTGGCAAATCGTTTAATGGCAGTCCTGGATTAATGGGTGTTCTTGACTGGGACAATCCATCACAGTCTATTACTGGAAGCGCATCAGTATCAAGTAGTAATTGCCCAGCGGCTATCGCCGACCCAAGACTTAAAGAACGAGATACCAGACACCCGGGAGTTTATCAGGTCGTCAAGTTTGATGAACCAGCTCCATGCGTTACCGGTACCCGGTTTGGAAGCGGAGCTCCGGCTATTGCGGACCCGAGAACCGGCTTTAAGGGCGGCACACACCAGGCTATTTATCGTGTCGGTAAATGGGATGAACCAGCCAAGACTGTTACTGGAGCAATACGACCAAACAACGGAGCCCTATCGGTTGCCGACCCCCGAATTAAATGCAATCCTCGCAACGGGAGTTATAAGGTCCAGAAGTGGGACAAGCCCGGCAATACAATCATAGGCGCAGGCGATATTCATGCCGGAGCTGCTGCTGTGGCTGATCCAAGAATCCCTGGCCTTAACGAGCGCCTGGATCCACCGCCAATAATTATTTCCCTTGACGGAACACGGCACCGGCCGCTTACAACCTTGGAACTGGCTATACTGCAGGGATTTCCTCTTTATATGCCGGACGGTAAGTCTTTAACTTTGGCCGGCAAATCTGACGCCAGATGGCGGGAGAGAATTGGCAATGCAGTACCTCCGCCGGCCGCCAAGGTGATGGCGAGTCAAATTCTATTAGCGCTGATGCCCAGCATGAAGAATGAGTGGGTATTAGGAAGTACCGGCGTTTGGGTTGAACCTGCTGGGGAATTTGAACAGGGACTAGAAGTGGTTGGGGAGGCTTAGGCTGTGGCTAATCCTCAAAAAGAAGATGGCTATACACCGATAGCGCACGAAATTCTTGAGGCGGTTTCAAAACAACCTCTAAACGGAACACAGTTTAGAATTTTAACTGTTATCTGGCGATATACATACGGCTTTAACAGAAAAGAGCATGAGCTATCTTTAACTTTTATTTCAAAAGCCACAGAAATACACAAGCAGCAGGTTAAACGTGAAATTGATTCACTTATTGAGTTAAATGTCATTTCCGTACAAGAAGAACCGGGCTTTGGTAAATCAAGAACCATATCATTTAATAAAGATTATTCTCAGTGGGGTAAGCGAAAACGTTTACTGTCAGCGGAAAAGAGTACAGTAAGCGAAAGTGCTGATTTACAGTCAGCTAATCCGCTTACCCTACAGTCAGCTAATCCGCTTACCAAGAAAGAAAGATCTAAAGACAATATTAAAGACAATATATATAGTGTCTTCGACCAATGGAACACTAAAAAAATCATTCAGCATAAAACCATGACTAAAGCGATGCAGTCAGCTATAAACGCAAGGCTGGGCGATAAATACGACCTGAAAGATATTCTGGAGGCAATAGATAACTATGCGACCATTCTCGAAAGTAATGAGCACTTCTTTAAATACCGATGGACTGTAACTGACTTTATGAATCCAAAGAACCTTGACAGGTTTTTAACAGCAAACGATCCCTTTAATAACTTCAGAAAGGGTGATCATAATGGGAGAACTGCTCCCGATAGGCCAAATGTTGAACAAATGCCAGAGTGGGAACGAAAATTCTACGGACTTGAACCTGCCAACGAGGACACCTCCTGAGCCGGAAACATGCCAGTTCTGCGGAAAGCGACTGCCGTGGCGGAAGATGGGAGATGATCCCTTCTCCATTTGGCTGAAACCGAATCGCTGCAGCTGTCAGGGAGCAGAATCGTATTGGGCTGAAATAGACTATTTAACGTATCAAGCAGCCATGGAGAAAGAGCAGGAAGAAACACGTCAGCGTAAACAGAAACTTCTTGAGTTAAGCCGCTTACCAAAACGGTACTGGGAATGTTGCTTTGAGACATCCAAAGCAACCAGAGATAACGGTGCAGTATTGGACTTTGTTAGGGCTTATGCAGAAAGTTTACCAAATACTGAAGGATTGTTTTTATCAGGGCCTGTAGGGACAGGTAAAACATACCTTACTGCTTGCCTGGTTAATCACTTGATTGAGAAAGAAATACGGGTACTTTTCGGTAATGTGCTGGACTTACTCGGCAGAATACGAAAGAGCTACGACCCGGAAACACAGGAAGAGGAATGGCGCATCATGGATGAAATGGCCGCTGTGCCCTTGCTAATTATAGATGACCTGGGCAAAGAGAAGGTCAGACCCTGGGTGGAGCAGACGTTGTATCACATAGTTGATGCACGTTACCGGGAGAACAAAGCACTGGTGGTAACGAGTAACTATAGCCTTGGCGACCTGGAGAAGCGCTATGAGGAAGTTGGGCCTGCTTTGGCAAGCCGGATAAGTGAGATGTGTGAAGGCCGATTCCTGGGCGGCCAGGACTGGCGAAAGGCAGGTAAGTAATGGCACATATTGAAGTTTGGTGTCGCTGTCCGACATGCCAAAGACTGTATTTCAAAGAGAAAGAAGCCTTAGTTTGTAAAAACAGCCATTCTATCAGATTTGAGAGATGGGCTGTCGGAAAAACTGGTAAAGCAGTGAAAATCAATGAGCACTGTTCTGGAATATACGGAGAGAAATGGGCTTTAAAGGAAGCAGACATGGGCGACTTTAACAGCGAGCGAAAGGAGCAATACCGTGGTTGAGATAATCAAACGTATTGAGGGAAAGAAAAGTAAAAAAGAGCAGATAAAAGGCCTTCAATCGCAGATTAGCTTTAATAACTGGGGCCATTTAGCAATCAGAATAAAACAAGCCAATTCAAAAGGCGAAGCAGATACCTTAGTTGTTTTTAATAGTGCTGTATCATTGGCGATTATCGAATTTTGCCGGCAGATACAACATTCGCAGAATCATTCAGGGATGCCGTTTTAGGCGAATAGAGACGTCATAAAAAAAGCGAGTGATATCAATGGATTTAGGGCGCAATACAAAAATATCGCCATACCGCTACGGAGATCCCCGCTTCGGCACTGAGCGAGACCAGCCAGCGAACGGGCCGGTGATTGAATATACCTTATCGCCGGAGGAACTGGCTAAATACGGGCCGCCAAAGACACGGCTTGAAAGAGATCGTTTCCAGGAAAAACAAATCAGCATCACCCGTGAACAACTCATTGATGCCCTGCGCCGTAACCAGTCCTGGAGTGTTACCATGGGCGAACTTGGCATCGGCAGGACGCAGATGCTGCGCCTGATGAGCCTGCACCAGATCAACCCGGAAAACTGGAAAAATAAACCGAAGGAGGAATTGGACGTGAGCACTGAAGCGGAGTCGGTTGAACAGCCGTTACAGAAAACAAAACTTGAAATTGCACGTGAACGGATGTCCAAAGAGGAACTGACCCGGCTGAAAGAACTGGGCCACAGCGACGTACAAGTGCAGAAAGAACTGGGCGTGGATAATTTTTCGTTTTACAAACTAAAACAGGAATACGGTCTTTACGGCGCGACTGTTAAAAACGCAGTCTATCACAAGCTGGCGCCTCAGATTGAAGCTCTTAAACAGGATCCTGCCCCGGCAGCTGCACCAGTTCCCGAACAAGAACAGGTGTTCGCACAAGAACCGGAACCGGTACCCGAACCAGAACAATCGTTCGAACCAGCGCCCGAGCAAGTCGTTGCGACGGAGGAGCCGCCTGCCTATGAAGCGGCGGATGACGGCATAGACTGGGTTATCCCCGGTATAAGGCAAACACCAAATGATATGGCGGTTTACTGCGGAAAAGGAAACGTCTATTTTTCCCGGCCAGCGTCTAACGTGTTTATGCAAGCTGGGCATAGCTACATCCAGATCGGCGTGAAGGAGGGGCGGCTATACCTAAAAGGACACCCGGAAAAAATCGAGAGGGTGAACTATAAACTGCACAAAGACAGTAAAACACCGAACACCAGGATGAAGATCAGCGGCGTGGCGCTTGTTCCTGCCCTACAGGCAAGGGGCATTGAGAGGGGCAAATACCTTCTCGAGCAGAAAGGCAACCTCTGGGTCGGGACCAGGGACAGGGATGAAAAGGAGGCGCCAACTGCATGATATCTAACGACAAGCCTAGAATTAATTATATTTCGATTGATGCTATCTGTCCGAACCCGGATAACCCACGAAAGCATTTCGATCCGGAAGAACTCGAAAAACTTGCTCAATCGATACGGGAAGTTGGTGTACTACAGCCGGTCCTAATAGTTATAAACGGCATGAGTAATTTTAAAGGCGATGGAACATACCGTCTAGTTGCCGGCGAACGCCGGTGGAGAGCGGCCGCAATTGCAGGCCTGGAGTATATCCCGGTTGTGATGAAAGATCTGACCCTGGAGCAGGAAGCGGAGATCATGCTTATTGAAAACCTGCAGCGCCAAGACTTGGACCCCATCGAGGAAGCGCAGGCCTATAAAACACTTCTGGCCATGAGAAACTGCGGGAACTGCGGCAATCTGGCGGATATCTACTTGGACGATAGTATCTGCAACCTGCCCGATGAAAATAAAATCGACTGCTAGTTGAACGAATACAAACACTGGAAACCGAAGGAGGACTCAGCCCATGAAAATCACAGTAGTAAATGATTCAAACGACGGGCCAACAATTGAATTTTGTTGCGGCGAAAATGAGTATTTCCTAAAGCACGGCGAAAAAGTGTCAATTGAAGTTGCCGACGAGGACACCATTTACCTCGACGTTGTTTACGGAGAGGATTCTGCCGAAGGCCAGGACTCCGCCGATGACTAGGGCAAGCAGCCGCCAACAGATCACCGAGCGCGACGTCATAACCGCCGTCCGGCAGTGGCTGAAGCTCAAAGGCTACTACGTGATCCGGTTTCACCAGGGCCTGGGCTGCCACCGTGGTCTGGCTGACCTGGGAGCGGTCAAGAATGGTAAGACCGTCTGGATTGAGACGAAGCGGCCGGGCGGGAAACTTTCTGCGGACCAGGAGGCATTCAAGGCGGCCATCGAAGCGCACGGCGGGACGTACCTGGTCGTTAGCGACATCCGGCAACTGGAGGAATTCGAGGGGGATCCGGTGCTGTTCGGGACGTAGTGGAGGAATTCGTTCATGCGGTACAGAACGGGACAAGTCATCATCACGAATCACGCAATGGAGCGGTACCTGGAGCGGGTGGGCTATTCCACCCGCAATAAACTTGCCGGCCTGCTCAAGGTGCTGCTTTTTAACCAACTGCGCATGGGCAAGGCGGCCAGGGCTGCACACGTGGAGGTCTATTTGCCCGAGAACAGGGATGGCGAGAACATCCGGGCGGTGATGGTCCCGGACGTGCAGGGCTTCTGGGTGTGTGAAACCTTTCTAACTGACGAGGAAAAATACTTTTACTAGCTAACGGAGGAGGCGGCTGGACTGGGCAAGGATAGGATGGTTTACATGCTCCTGTATCCGGCGGAGATAAAACTTATAAACTTCATGCGCGAACTCGGGCACGGAACGCTGTCTCAATTACACGTCCAGGACGGCCTTCCCGTGATAGCCTTACAGGTCGTCGAAAAGACGAAATTCACCGATGACAATGAGGAGCAGAAATAATTATTAAAAAAGTATTGACATCCGAATACATAGATAATATCTTGAAATTACGGGTAGGATTATCCGTTCTTTACGCCATACAGTTTAATAAAGCTGACCGGAGATCCCGGAGGCTGACAAATACCACAGAAGCCCTACAGTCAGGGCCTGGTTTGTCAGCCTCTTTTCGTTTCTCCGGTCTTTTTATTTTACAGGGGTGATTCTTAAATGGGTTTAACCAGAGTCAGTAAAAAAGCGGCATTCCTGGCCGCATACAGCGAGCTAGGCAACATCACCAGGGCTGCCCTGGCGTCCAATGTCGCCCGGACCAAACATTACACGTGGCTGAAAGATCCTGCCTACGCCCAGGCCTTCGCCGAGGCTGAAGAGATTGCCATTGAGACACTGGAGGTGGAGGCACGCCGGCGGGCGATTGAAGGATTGAAGCGGAAGAAGTTTAACAAGAACGGACTGCCTGTTATGGACCCGGAGACAAAGGAGCAATACTTCGAGCATGAGTATTCCGACACGCTGCTGATCTTTTTGCTCAAGGCAGCGCGGCCGGAGAAGTACAAGGATCGGATCAGCCAGGAGATCGGCGGGCCAGGTGGCGGGCCGGTAGAGGTGCATCACAAATATGACAAGCTCAGCGATGAGGAACTCGACAGGCTCATCGAAGAAAAAGTATGCGAGATCGCAAAAATTGGCGGCACTGACCCTTCTTGACGCAAAGCTTGAGCGGGTATCAATACTTCACTGGATCCTTGAAAACGGCATAGTCAACGAGAAAGGCCTGCCCCTGGAGTTCGAGCGGCACGCCTTTCTGAGAAAGCCATATGAGGACTGGTCGCCAAGGCTCACGTGTATGAAAAGCGCTCAGATAGGCTTTTCCACGATGGCGATTCTCAAGGTGCTCTGGTCGGCGCACAGGAAGAAGCGCAGCTGCGTTTACACGCTGCCGACCGATAACGACGTGAAGGAATTCGCCCACTCGAAGGTCGACCCGATCATCACCGGGAACACAGCCCTAGCCACTCTAATCAATGATGACGTGGACTCAATCTACCAGAAGAGGATCGGGAACGCTCATATCTTCTGGCAGGGGACCAAAGGGCAGAGCAAGGGAATCATGGTCACGTCGGACCTAAACGTCCACGACGAGCTTGACAGAAGCGACCAGGCCACAGTCGAGACCTATGAAAGCCGGATTGCGGCCAGCGATTACAAGGGCCGGTGGATATTTTCGAACCCCAGCCGGCCGAACGTGGGAGTGGATGTTTACTGGCAGCGGTCGGACAAAAAGCAGTGGCATGTGAGGTGTCCCAGGTGCAACGAGAAACAGCCTTTAGATTACTTCGTGAACGTCTGCAAAGAGCGCAGAGCATATATCTGCCGGAAGTGCAAGGAGTTCCTCCCGGACGAAGCACGGCTCGCCGGAGAGTGGGTACCCGAATTTCCCGGTCGGGACTGGTCCGGTTACCACATCAGCCAGTTGATGGCGCCGTGGATTACGGCCGCCGAGCTGATCGAGGCCGAGGAGACCAAGACGCAGGAGTACTTTTACAACTTCGTTCTGGGCTTGCCAGTCATCGGCGGAGCGAACCAGGTCAGTCGGTCGATCATCTTGCAATGCTGCATCGATGCGAAGCCGGAAGGGAAATGGAAGTTCCTCGGTGTGGATGTCGGAAGCATTCTCCACTGCGTACAGGGCACGGAGAATGGCGTTACCAGAGTGTTTACGCTCCCTGGATGGGACGACCTGCACGCTTACTTCAGGGCGCAGGGGATAAATACGGCTGTTGTCGATAATGCTCCTGAGACCGAAGAGGCGGCGAAGTTCGTCAGGCATTTCCGGGGAAGAGCATGGAGGTGCATATACGATTACGATAGCAAGCGCGACGAGATGCTTGAGTTTGTTGAAAAGGGAGACAATGAGGGCGTTATTTATGCGCATCGAACCAGGGTAATCGACCATACCATAGATGTTTACGACCAGGGCGGAATCAATGTTTATATCAAGCCCAACGACCCGCAGCTAGTCGGGTTGAACCGGCCTGGAGTGATTGAGAACAGCCTGTGCGGGCACTGGGAAACGCTTTACGTAAGCGGCGCCGATGGCCAGGACGTGAACATAGTCAAGAAGGACCGAATGGGGAACGTGATCAGGACATGGGAAAATAGCGGGCCTGACCACTTCGCACACGCAAACGTATATTACGAGATAGCCCGGCAGCGCAGGGTGAGATCTAACCGGATGAGTGAGAGCATCCGGAGAGGCCAGCCCAAGGTGCCGGTGATAAATAAAATTACAGGGTATTAACCTTGGGTTTTAGTTGACTAATTAACACCGGGAGGCAGCCATGGAAGACTACGTTAACGCCGCGGAGACAACCGCAGAGCTAGTCCAGCGTTTCAATTACGCCGATGATTTCCGGCAGCAGTACGAGGACCGCGCCCTGGAATGGTATAAATTGTACGTGGGGTACCGGGACGCCCTGTCGGAGAAGTTTGCAGGGCGGTCAAACCTGCACATCCCCAGGACGTACGAGGAAATCGACACACTCCGGTCCCGAATCATGAAGTCCTTCTTCGCCTCCCGGCCTTATATAGACTTTCTGCCCAGACCTCGGGAAGTTATCGACCCGGCGCTCATGGAGCAGCTGGAAGCAAAGGCCAAGATCGCCGGGGCAATTGTCGATGACCAGTTAAACAGTGTCGTTCCTGCGTTTTACGACTTTGTAACCTGTTTTTTAGTCTACCCGGCAGCTATAGCCTCCGTGGGTTGGCGGTATGAGACCAGGTTGACCAAGGTCAAACAGGCCCGGCAGATTCAGCCGACATTACTGGAACATGCGGCGGCATTCCTTCAAGGCATTGAACCTGTGACCAGGACGGTACTCGAAGAGATTGAGCGGGAGGTCATTTCATTCGACGACAACGACATCCAGGCGATAGACTTCTTCGACTTCTGGCCGGATCCCCGCGGCAGGGATATCGACTCCTGCCGGTTCGTCTTTCACCGCGAGTGGTTGACCGAGAAGGAGCTTCGGGACAGGCTGGCGCTTTTAGAACGCGCCGGCGCTGGAAACATCATTGAACCGCCCAGCTGGGAAGCTTTAGTCTCAGCCGGGGCAGCCCTGCAGGACGGAAGGGAGGACCGCCTGGCGCAAATAGGCTTAGGATCCGAGTACGGCCAGGGCTACTGGAAGGAGCCACGCAAAGGGTATCTCATGGAATGCCTGCACTACTGGCAGGACGATAGGCGGGCGCTGCTGGTCAACCGCCTGCAGACGGTTTTCGATGGCCCGAACCCGTACCACCGGCACGGGAAGAAGCCGTTCATCTCTACATCCTTCGACCCGCTGCCCGGCGAGTTTTACGGCATATCGGCCGTGCAAATTATTGAGCACCTGCAGGCGGAACTGAACACGTCCAGGAACCAGCGGATCGACAACGTCAGCATGATTCTCAACCGCATGTGGAAGGTCCGCAAGGGCGCTGACATCAACGAGGACGAACTTGTGAGCCGGTCGCACGGGATTATTTGGGTAGACGCCCCTGACGACGTGACGGAGATAGCCTTCTCCGACATTCCGGCCAGCAGTTACAACGATGAAAAGGTCCTGAAAGAGGACATGGAGAACGCCCTGGGTGTGCCGGCGGTGGTCCGGGGAGTCACACCGGGCCGGCAGGAGACGGCCACGGAAGTGGTCACCAAGAACACATCGGCAGGTTTCCGGTTCGACGTTAAGGTCATGCTCTACGAAGCGCTGTGCCTGAAACGCATGGCCTACCTGATGGACTGCAACAACCAGCAGTTTATTGACCGCAGCCGTCTCGTGCAGGTATTCGGGCCGGCAGGGCTCCAGTGGCAGCAAGTGGATCCGGGGGACATCCTGGGCGAACACGACTACGCGCCGGCCGGATCTTCCGTGGACCCGATGGCCAACAAGGAACTCCGCCGGCAGCAGTTAAACCAGGTTATGCAGCTGGCTGGTAAGAACCCTTACGTGGACATGTACGAGCTTACCAGGTTGTGGCTGCAGAGTTACGATATCCGCAGCGTGGATAAGCTCTTGAAGCGGCCGGAGGAAATCGCTCCACAGGCGCTTCCGCCCGGGGTTAATCCGCAAGGCCGGGGAGTGACACCAGCGGGCCTGGATGGTTCGCAGGGGCAGGGAACAACTCCGGAACAGGCGGCGATGCTGGAACAGATTCTTGGAGGTGGTACCGGTGGGCAAGGCTAAAGATGGTTCCATGAAATTAGGTGGCGGCGGGAGATTCGCCAAACTGACGGCGCAGCTGCAGGCCGAGGGTAAAAGCAAGGAGAGTGCTCAAAAGATAGCCGCAAGTGCCGGCCGCAAGAAGTACGGCGCTGCCAGGATGGCTGCCATGGCGGCCGCAGCGCTCCGGAGGAAGGGCAAATGAGCGACAAAGACCTACGCGAAGGTGAAGAGTTGCTTCTCATGTCCCGGTCTGCTGGGTGGGAACTCCTCGAGAGACACATCCAAGACCAGATACGGGCCAGGCAGAAGGAGCTTGAAGATACAGACTTTACGAATCTGTCCCAGGTTGCGAAACTTCAGGGAGAGATTCGGGGGCTAAAAAAACCATTAAATTTCCTGCAACACCGCGAGCGTAAAAGAAGCGCCGCGCTGCAGGGCAAGGAGGAATAACAGGCTTATGCCAACAGATGATCAAGTAAAAAGCGGTATTTTCGGGGATACCGGGACCAATCCCGCCCCCGCAAATGACCAACCCGGCCAGACGGACCTGGATAAAACGGATACTCCGGAAGGCGGGGATAATCAGCAGCAGAGTCAGCAGCCGGAAAGGCTGTACGCCGGCAAGTACAAGACCATTGAGGAGCTCGAAGCGGCCTACAAGGAGGCGCAAAGGGATTTTCACGGAGACCGCCAGGACAGGGCAGAAATGAAACGCCAGTTAGACGAACTCAAGGCAGCCCTGGCGCCCAAGAAACCAGAGACCGACCCGAAGGCCGCCCGTGAGAAGTTGATCGAACGGCTGTACGAGGAACCGGACGTCGTGATTGAGGAAGTTGCGGGAAAGATCGCTGACCGCAAGGTCAAGGAGCGCCTCGGCGACATTGAGCCGGACATCCAGCAGGTGAGGATCAACAACCAGGTGAGCCAGTTTATGGCCGCCGTACCCGATGCGCACGAGTACGACGACGACATGGCGACCATCGTCAAGGCTAATCCGGAGATAATGAAACTTCCTGACTGGCTGGAGAAGGCTTACTTTTTAGCAAAAACAGCCCGGCTGGAGGCGATACTGGCCGGCAAGGACAAGTCCACCCCATCGACTGACGTCAAGAGAGCGGCGCAGATGCCGGCGGGTGGCAAAGGCGAACCCCCGGCACGGCAGACCGAGGAAGAAAAGCTGAAAAGCACCCTCTTCGGAAGCCCGGGCGGGGAGAAAAGAAAGATGTTTGATTATTGACGCAAGAAACTTAACAGGAGTTGATTGTTTTGAGTGTACTTACATTCG
This sequence comes from Eubacteriales bacterium, assembly GCA_041653135.1. Lineage (GTDB taxonomy): Bacteria > Bacillota > Desulfotomaculia > Desulfotomaculales > Nap2-2B > 46-80. The sequence goes on from JBAZGB010000014.1 coordinate 25,834, forward strand.
ATTTAGATTCTCAAAGACGCGATTTAGACGTTTCCAGCGACATCTCCCGGTACATTCCGGACGAAACGCCCTGGACCATAATTATGATGCAGTCCAGGAAACAAGCCGTAAAAACGGCCGCGTTTTACTGGTTCGAGGAGGACGTATATGGATACTGGACCCAGATCAACCACGTCGGCGGATACAATAACACAGATGCCACGTTCGTTGTTGACGACGAGTCCGTATTCGTGGCCGGAGACATCTTCAAGGTCCCGCGCACTGGTGAAGTCATGCGTGTTGTGTCCGTTAATTCCGGCGCACATTCTGTAACCGTCACCGGCTACCGCGGATACGGCGAAACTGCAGCTGTAGCCCTGCTGGATGATGATTACCTGGTCTGTCTCGGCAACGCCATGGAAGAGCGTTCAAGCGCCCCGACCGAGAAACTCGTCCAGCCGACCAAGTTATATAATTATACAGAGATCATGAGGACGACTTTCGGCGGTTCCGGTACGGTCCTGGCCGAACAGCAAGTCACGTCCGAGCAGGAGCGGTCCAGGCTTACCCGGAGCAAGGGTATCGATCACCGGCTGGCCCTGGAAAGAAAACTGTTGTTCGGTGAGCGCAAAGAGGACCTGACCAACAAGCGGCGCATGACCCGCGGGATCGAGAAATTTATCACGACAAATGTCTACGACGCCGGCGGCACGATGACCGAAACCGAGTTCGACACATATGTCTGCGAGCCCGTGTTCAAGTACGGCAGCAAGACCAAGGTCCTGGTAGCCTCTCCCCGCCTGGTCAGTATTCTGAACGGGTTCGGCAAAGAAAAGCTGCAGGTGTCCCATGGAGCGAAGGAGTACGGCCTGGATCTCCAGGAATATGTCTCCCCGCATGGCCGGCTGGTCATAGCCCCGTCCAGGGCACTTGAGCAGTATTATGCCTACCATAGCTTTATCATCGACATGCAGTATGTGAAATACCGGCCGCTACGCGACACCACACTGCGCAGGAATATCCAGAATCCCGACGTCGACGGCTTCCTGGACGAGTATCTGACCGAGGTTGGCCTGGAGTTCCGTGTCCAGAAAAGCCATATGACGGTCAAAAACGCGACGGGTTAAAAAAAACTTAAAGAATTGCGGGGCGGGTTAGCGCCCGCCCTTGTAATTATTCCACGTGAAATATTCAAGGAGAGTGATTACTTTATGATGGCTGAGTTCGTCAGCACATACCGAGAAGTCAACTATAAAATTCCCGAGACGGCAGACAAGCACGCCAAATTTAGCGATGGCCGGCTGCAAACCAATGACGAGCAGGTTGTTTCCTACCTCCGGCAGCACCGGGATTTCGGCAATACGCTAACGGAGATAGAACACCCGGATCGCAAAAGCATGACCGTCGGCGTCTGCATCTGCGAAGTCTGCGGGAAGGTGTTCGACACCAAGGCGCAGCTGACCGGACACATGAGAGTTCATAAGGGAGGCGATCTAAATGGCGACACTTAATGTTGATAAAGTAAACACCCGCCAGCTTAACGGTGTGCGGCTGGTTACTGGAACAATAGATTTTGACTCCAATTACCAGACCGGCGGCGAATCAATCAGTGTGCCCCTGAATGAAGTCAAGGGAATGCTGATTGAGAACAAGTCCGGCTTCGTGTTCCAGTATGACCGGACGAATAAGAAAGTCTTAGCCTATTGGGCCGATTATGACGCCGTAACGGACGAGGCGCTTATTCAAGTTGCCAACACTACTAACCTGTCAACGCTGACAGGCGTGGCATTCCTTGCCTGGGGGTGGTAAATGTGACACTGACCAGGATTGAAGCTGTGGTTGGCGGGTTTTTTGCCCTTGTCGGCGGGCTAATATGCGGTATCTTAGGGGGCTGGGACGTGATTTTGAAGGTGCTCGTAACCATGGTTGTACTTGACTATATTAGCGGCCTTCTGGCAGCGTTCGTGGAAAAAAAGCTGAACAGCGAGGTCGGCTTTAAAGGCGTGGCCAAGAAGGCACTGATCTTCGTCGTCGTGGCGCTTGCCGTATGCATTGACCAGGTGATCGGCAAGGAACTCGTCCGGTACGTGATCATTTGCTTTTACATAGGCACGGAGGGCTTGAGTGTTCTGAAGAATGTCGGGCGTGCAGGCCTTTCCTGGCCGGCGTTCCTCCTAGATGCCCTGGAGGAAATACAGAAGAAGGGGAAACCCGATGGAAAGGATTTGCCTTGACCCGGTTTACGGCGGCCTCGATTCCGGGGCCGCCCCCCGGTTGATAAAAAGCGGGAGGTAATCACGGATGGCTAACGAGTACGATATTCTACAAGAAATTAAGACGTTACTGGCGGGCGGGATTGCGCAAACGGGCAATAATGTAAAAGATAGTACCGATCTTGCTGTTACAGCAGGCACGGCCTTTTACACTCCAAATTACACGGCGACTGCAACACAAAAATCCATCCTGGCGATAATGACTAACACGTCAGGGATATTATCTTTGCTGATCGATGATAAAGCTGGCTATCTCAACGGCGGTGCAGCGCTTCTTGCTAATACGTGGTATGCCTTTGAGATACCCCTGCTAAGTGGTAAAACCTACAACCTGAAGCTATCAGTAAGTGCTACCGTCCAGGTTAAGTGGGAGGTGGGTTGTTAATGAATGCACCAATGCAAGGCGTTTTACAGGCCGTACCATCCGCTCCGATTATTCCTGCGATTTTCCTCAAGGCGTTAAGCAGGGTATCGGGAAGATATTATGGAATGATTGGCTGTACAAATTATATTTCTAGCGGAGTCATGGTAGCAGATAAAATATATGCTATGCCTTTTTATGTGGGAGTTAATGAATCTTTCGACAGAATCGGCGTATCTGTGAATACAGGGTCTGGGAATGCTCATTTAGGCTTGTATGATGACAATGGCAGCGGTCTACCAAATAGTCTATTGTTTGATACGGGAGAAATTAGCGTGAGTACTGGCGGCTTAAAAGAATCAATAATAAGCCAAGCTTTAACTCCTGGACTATATTGGCTTGCTGGATTATTCAGCGGCACACCTTCTGTTTTTAGGCCCTGGAATATTATAGATTTAATTGGTCTGGGTAGTATTAGCGTATTCAACGGAGGAAGTGCTTGTTTTTATCTGACATCACAGGCTTACGGTAGTCTTCCTAATCCTCATCCTGCTCCGAGTTTAGCTTCTTCATCCGATTTACAGCCTGGGATTTGTTTAAGGAGGGTTTAGCGTGGCGAAAAATCAACTTTGGGACAGTGAAGGCAATCTTGTATTTGAAGAAGAAGTCCCTGATGTAGTGGTAAATCAGCCTACGGTAGAGGAATTAACTCAGGTGGTCGCAGAACTGACAGCAATCCTAAACGAGAAGGGGTTGATACCCTAATGAGCAGCAAACTTGAAGGTTTTATGAAGGCACAAGGCATCAATGCAAAAAACACCGAAAAAGAAAAACCTGAGACTGATTTTGACAAGATGTCTGCAAATGACAAGTGGGCTCTGGTTGAAAAAATGCTCAGGGACTTGGGATATATAAATTAGACCGCTATTCCGCTAACGGAGCGGCGAGAGTGAAATAAACCGTCCACTTGGACAACCTTACAGAAAGGATAATTAACCAATGGATAAATGGCTTGAGTTAGTCAATACGAAGTGCAAAGACTGGCCCGTAAAGCCCAGTTCTCCCGATAACAGGGACTGGCCGCTGCGGGCTATAACGGAAGCTGTTACCGTTCCGGACGCAGCGAGCTTGAAGCATTATAATACCGGAATCCTGAACCAGTATACAAGTCCGTTATGCGCTGCTTACGCAATAGTGAGTGTTTTGCATTCTTACTACAGTCTACCGCCCGGGACGCTCAGTCCGCGGTTTATGTACTGGAAGGCGAAAGAAATTGACGGTATCCCTGATCAGGAAGGAACAACCCTCCGGGCTGTATTGCAAGTGGCGCAGAAGACCGGAGCCTGTCCTGAAAGATTGTGCCCATCCTGGCCCGATTGGGGCAAACCGGTATTTACTACCGAAATGATGTCTGAAGCGGCCAAGCATAAGATAAAGTCCTACGCACGATTAAATGTCGGTACTTTGGATGATGTTGAGAAGACAATCGCTGCCGGCCGCATGGTCATTGCCGGCAGCCTGGTTACGTCAATCGACTGGGCCGATGGATGGATATTAAAACCGGAAGGGACAATAAGAGGCAGCCATGCTACAGTTCTTGAAGAATACAACAAAAGCCTCTCTTATGAGAAATGCACACGGTTCTCCGGTGGCCCAAACAGCTGGGGTCCTGATTGGGGCGGCATGGGTGGATTCTACCAGATGGCTGAAGCCTTTGTAGAGTTCCGCGATCTGGACATCGGCTTACATGGTCTTATGGAAGCCTGGGCCGTCGAATTTGACCAGCCCTTTACGCCAAAATACCCGGCGCAGACCCGGCAATTCGACTCACCGCCGACGATTATAAATGGTCGCACCATGGTTGAATTACGCGGCCTGGCGAATGTCACAGAGGCTACGAGGATTGACTGGGACGGTAAGGAGCGAAAGGTTACGCTGGATTATCCTGACCGGTCGGTACAGCTATGGATTGATAAAAAAGACTATCAGGTCACTCCCAAATAGTCTTTTCGGAGGTTTTGCTATGACTGAGATGACTGTCACAGAACTATGCGCATATGCCTGTAGCAGGCTTCTAGGTAAGCCCACTACGTATATAGACGCTAATACGGAGGGTTTAGACTGGGTTAATGAGTTCCAGGACGATAACGCCGATAAAATCATTTATAATTCTTTCGTTATTCAGTCGCTTTCTAACAGCGAAGCTAATAAGTGGTATTTATGCTCTTCCGACGCCGGTAAACTCATTGACGTACGGGATTCTAATGGTGAAGTTACCTATAATTATAAAATAGATTCGAGGATGATATTTTTTTATGACGGCGGTGATTATACAGTAAAATATCTTGCCCTACCGGATGATTTGTTTACTTCAGCACAGTACCCTAATTGTCATTCTATTTTCACTAAAGTGATTCCGTATTACCTAGCATGGAAAAAAGTATCAAATGGGGATCCTGCCCGGCCAGATGCCCTTTTCTGGAAGCAGCTTTACGAAGAAAAGATGACTGCAATGCTGCGCGTTTTACAGACACAGAAAAAGTTTGGCAAAAGAGAAACTGATATTTGGAGGTAATTAACTATGACTGTAGCAGAAATATGTAAGTATGCCTGTACTTATCTTTTAAACAAGCCTACCTCGTATATTGTCGCCGCAACGGAAGGAGTCAATTGGATTAACGAGTGGCAGGAAGAGAGCGTTGATCTGATTAAAAATTTTGCCACTCAAGCCCTTAATGGCTGTGTGGCTAATACATGGTACAGCCTGCCTGCTGACTGCGCCAAAATTTACGAAGTAAGGGATTCTAGCGACAATATCATAAAGGTATCGGACTATATTGCCGACCTCGGACAGATTTCCTTTTCCTATGATGGAACGTACGAGATTATGTATTACCAGATTCCGACTGCGGTAACACTTGGCAGCAGCACCCCTGATTGCCACGCTCTTTTTCACAAGGTTATTGCGTACTGGCTGGCTTACAAGAAAACATCCCTTGATGCTCAGAACATTGAAACTATACCGGAAGACCAGGTTAAGCCCAGCAATTATCCATGGGAAAAATGGGAAGCTCTGTACGAGAAGAAAATGGCCTCGGTGTTGAGGGGCCTGCAAAGACGGGCCGGTAAAAATGAAGTTGAGGTTCGGAGGTAATTAACAATGGCACGTCAACCGATTAGATTCACTTTCGGTGGGATTGACGCCCGCCACACGAGACAGCCGGGAGATCCTTCCACGGGTAAGAACTTTTACATAAAAAACGGGGAACTGTTCACCCGTGGGGGATCCAGTGCTATCTATACCGACCCGGCGTTCGCAGCTTATGTAAGAAGCATTCATTCTGTCGGGCAGGTAAGCATAACCACCCGCGTACTTGTCGAGGAAAATAGCAACCTCTGGCATTCCCTGGACGGATGTATGAGCTGGTCCAAACTCATGAACGGGACCGTGACGGGACAGGGGTTTAAGTCAAATCCATGGCAGGATTATCTTATCATTGTTAATGGAACGCAGAAAAAGGCATATAACATAGCCGCTGCAACCTTGGCAGACCTGGGCGGCCCTCCCCCATCATTAGAAGACGTAGTAACATGGAAGAATTATATTTGGGGCTGGGCGCCGCATTATCCCAACTCGAATTATCTTTGGTTTTGCGGAGAAGACGGCGGCAATGTCTCTAAAGATGTGTGGCCATCAACTCACTTTTTAAACGTCGGTGGCGATGTTGGATCTCCGGTTTTGAAGTTTGTCCCCGTTAAAGATCACGCCATTGCACTGACTTTTAAGGGCTATTTCCGTATTTACGGCACTCCCCCAGGTGATCTTGAAATGTATTACGCAGGCAATGTCAACTTGTACGATGGAAACCTGATAGCTACGGCGGCGGATATGCCGATCTGGCTTGGCCTTGAAGGCGGGTACCGTAGAATTTATTGCTATACGGGTACTACCGCAATACCGATCAGTATGCCGATAGAAGAAATGCTTCAATCATACACATTAACTAATGCCCGGGCAGTCGGCATTGCCAACCAATGGTGGATGTTTGTTCCGGACACTCCTTCGTCTGGTTATACAACAGCTTTAGTCTTTGATACAACGGAGAGAAAGTGGTCTATATATGAGTATCCTTTCATTGTAAGGTCTGCCTGTGTTTATGGTGATTACATGGGCCGCGAATACATTTACTGTGGCCTTGGGTCGGCGGTAAGCGGCAAATGGATTGCGCGCCTGGGTGATAATACTACAGACGCCGGCAGCGTGGCTATAACAACAGATTTTACATTAGGGCCTTACGATATCTTTGATGCAGAGATTACGGCCAGAACACTATATTTAAATGGAAAACCGAGGAACAACTTCTCACTGTACATTTATCCGAAAATGGACAACAACACCGAGGAGTTGCCGAACACAATGGCTTTTACAACCGGGCAGCCGGCAACGCAAAATATCCCGCTGAGGACTAGTTTCGGTTACAACCTGTCTTTGCGGTTTATCTCAACGGACAAAATAAACGCTCTCCGCAAAGGGAGTGTTGTTTTTGAAGAGGGGGTGAGGTCATAGTGGCTAATATCTCATTAAAGATGATTGAATATCCGGAAGACACGGACTTGCTAAACCCCGAGACAGAATCCCTGCGTAAGCTGATCGATACAATAAACGACAACTTTATGCAGTTAATGTATTTGATCGGCAAACTATAGTTGATTGCAAGGAGGCGTATTACATGGCTGACTTAACAGGCTACAAATGGATCCGGGATCTATTCCCCAATGTGAAATGGGACGCAGCCACAAAAACAGCGACGACTCCCGAAGGGGTGTCTTATAACGCTTCGCAAGGAATTATACAAAACGGGAAGTTTTATCTGCCCTACACGACAATGGCGCAAGGTTACGCCAACTATACGCCACAAAGCGCTGTAACCCCTGATAATATACAGAGCACGACAGATTTATACCGGACCATGTTTGAACCCCAGTTAAAATCACGCCAGTCAGAAGTTGCACAGAGACAAAAGGCAATTGAGGCGCAAGCCGAATCTCAGAGACGCACAGCAGAAGCCGCGTATAAATCAGGGTTGGCCAGCCTGACCTCACAAAAAGAAAACTCGCTGGAACAGGCTATAGAGCAGGCCCGCAAGTCTGCGATAGCCAGGGGAGTTTACACTTCCGGCATATATGACGAGCTCCAGCAGAAAGAAAGAGAGAACGTCGAAAGCGCTTACGCTCCCGGCCTTCAGTCCCTGGAATCAACCAAGGCGGCGGCCATCGCCAACATCGGCTCAGAGTCGGGCCAGGCCCTTGATGAGTTGGCCCTGGCAGACAAACAATATGAATCCCAGATAGATAGTTATCTTCTTCAGCAGGTTATAGCAGCTCTTCAGGGTCAGGACACGGCTGCGAAAACAAAGACGCAGCAGATGGCCGAATGGCTGTACAACCTTGGGCAGCAGGACTGGGAGCGCGGGGTAACTGAGGCGGGACTGACGGGTACGTACAAAGGTCAGTATACTCCGGACGCGCGTGCGGCGATTGCCTCACTGACCGGCACTGATCCGGCCACCGGGAAGGCGACGTATCAGGCAGCCACGAGGGCGGCGAGCGGGAGTTCAGCGGCGAAAAGCTCGGGCAGTTTGACCACGACACAGAAGACCAATAACCTGGCTGACGCGTACGAAGCGATTGACGCAGCCCTGGCGTCCGGGAATACGCAGGAAGAGATTGAGGCAAGTATTCGTTCGCAGAGCGCCAGTCTAACCCGTAGCGGCGTCGATCCAAATAAATTAATCACTTACGTGCAGACGAGGGCGCTGGACTATACGCCCACAGAGAAAGTCAACCCCTTGAAACAGCGGCCATGGTGGCAGCAGGCTATCGACACGGTTGTTCCTGGATCACAATACAGGTAAGGGTGTGAGCTGAATATGCCTTTCGATTTTACCGAGGTTAAGAAAACCGGCCAGGAGAAAAAACAGTTTGACTTTACTGGAGTTCAGCAGGCCGGAGGAAAGGCTGTCCAGAAACAGAATATTGATGCTCTGGCCAACAAGCTTTTTGTGGATGAGCCGGTCAGCAAGCCAGTCCAGCAATCAGCAGGCAGCAAGCTCAAAAACGCATTGGCCAATATTGGTTATGCTATACAGGGCGAGGGGTACGACGAGGCAGCCCTGAAGAAGGCACAACCTGTCAACGTCGGCAAGGAACTTCTCAATACTGTGAACATGCTGGGCGAAGGTGCGTTCGGTTGGGTACCTGAAAAGGCCAGGGAAGCATTTGCCATGACGAAGGGCATTCCTCCCGAAAGACTGAAGGCTTACACAGAGAAGAAAACACCCAAAACGCTGAGCGAAAAGGTTGCCTACGGCGCAGGGGAAATACTGCCCATTATTGCGGGCTATGCGGGAATAGGTAATCCAGTAACGCAGGCAGCCATGAAGGCGCTGACCAAGACTGCTCCCAAGGCTGCCGCCGGCATAACCGGAAAGATTATAAAACATGCCCTGCCAGGCGCTATTACGGGGGCGGTTTATGAAGGCGGCAAGGCTGCAGCTGACGAAAGGGCTGCCGGTGAAGTTGCAAAGCAAGCTGGTATAGGTGCGGGCGCTTTTGCCGCCGGCGACGTGGCCGGGAGGGCGGTTATAAAAGCCGCTGTTCCCATATTGAAGAAAATTTTAAGCAGATCCATTAAACCGGAGGTTCACATTCCGGAAGCGGTGGAACCGGTGAAATCAGAGGTAAGCGCCGAGATAAAGAAAGCCAGGTTGCTGGGGACGAAACCCCTGCAGTTGCCTGAGTGGGCTTCGGAATCCGGGCCGATCAGGGCAAAAGACACGACCAGGGCGGCCATCCCGGCAACAGCCGAAGAAGCTGCGCAGATGGCCACTGCCAAGAAGTACGGCTTCAGCTACCCGATGAGCACGCAGGACAAGGTGGCAGCGGAGTTCTACGACACGATTGCAAGCCTAAAGAAAACCGTTTCCGAAAAGTACGTTCCCCCGGCTGAGAGCAAGAGGGAAATGGTCAACTTCGTCCATGAAGGATTTGGCGGGAAGATCAGCAAGAACGAGATCCGCAAAATGTCCTACGATGAACTGCTGGATATGTCCGGGCAGATCGCCAAAGAGAGGCCGAACCTGTGGGAAGTGGCCAAGGAGGAAGCGGCCAAACGCGGCGTTGACCTGGAGGACCTCTATAAGACCGCCACGGATCCGGAGCACGCCAGGATGAAGGACGTCGTGGGCCTGGGCAACGAGCCCGTGAAGGAATACCCGACGGCGGAGGCAGCGCCGGCGCGTCCGGAGACTGAGTTAAACGTTGCCCGTAACCTGTTAAAGGATATGCAGAACCCCGTCCGGGCAGCGAAGATTTTCAAGACTTATCCGGAATTAAAAGCCGAGTTTCCGGGGCTGATTAAAAAGATAAACAAGATCCCGCCGCTGGCCAGGGAATTGGAGAGCGCCGGCATATCAAAAATGCAGGGACAGGCCCCTGAAACTCAGGCAATGAGGAAACCGCCAGAACAACCGGGGAAAGTTATTGCCATAACGGGAAATGAGTTCGGGGAGAATCTTACTAATAAGGAGCTTCGCACAAGGGCATCCGATTATGCAATAAGTAACTTCAAAGACAAAGTAATTCGCAATATAGACACTGGTCATGATATACGCATTCCGGTCAGCGGTATCAGACACGTAATCTCCTACAGCGGAGATGCCCGGAAAGCAAAACTATTAACAGCCTTGCCGGATATCCTTGAGCATTCAAAATATATCGGAACCGAAGAGCCATATAAAATAGATCAAAACATAAAAAACATTCACCGATTTCAGACCACAGCCCGAATTGGTAACGAGAATGTTCTTGTGAATTCCATTATACGGGAGACCAATGAAGGGAAATTATTTTATGACTATCGTTTGAGTAACATAGAAAAAATAGAGCCTGTTGGAACTCCGGGGTCGATAAACCAAAAAGGTTTAAAGCCTTCCAGCGCAACAGACTCTGACAATATTATACAGGAAGGCGCCGGGAATGTAAAGGGTGAAAAGATAGATGCAATGACGTCAGCGCCCACGCCGGACAAGAACACATATGTTATTAATCGTATAGACAAAGAGCCGTTCGTAGTTAAACGCGGTGACACGGTCGAAGTGCATTTGAACAAGACGGTCAAAGAGGGTAGAGTCACAGGCATCTCCCACGCCAAGAAGCAGATCCGGGTTAATGGTATCTGGTATGATCACGGATTCGTCTATCCTGCAGCACCCAAACCTGCGGCCGTCACAAAAGGGAAAGCGCCATTATCCAAAGTCGTTGAATGGGGAGATACGCCTTCCCTGGCCAAAGAAGACGTCCAGGCGATGGCGCAGTTCCATATAAATCCCCGTCCGAGCGGACCGCCCACGGCGGAAACAATTAAACGCAAGCAAATTATTAACTTCCTGGATAAGAAGTTTGCTCCGATACGAGTTGGCCGCTATCATGTGAGAAACGCCCTGGGCATCTTTAAGATCAAGTCCGAGGTTGTCCGGACGAAAGTGGCCAATGATATTCCTGTCATCGCCCACGAGGTTGGCCACTTTCTTGATAAACGTCTCGGCCTGGCCAACCCCGCCCATGACCGGGAGCTGCTTGCCCTTGGGCAAGGGACATCCGCGAAGGGCTATACTCCGGATATGATCCGCAAGGAAGGCGTCGCCGAGTTCATGCGGTTGTACCTGACCGACACGGCAGCTGCACGTTCATCGGCGCCGGGTTATTACGCAGCGTTCGAAAAGCAGGTATCAGCACATCCGGAGATTATGGACGCGCTGAACCAGGCCCAGCAGGATATCCATATCTGGTATAACCAGTCGGCCAAGGCTCAGATACTCGGGAGTATGTCGATAGGCGAAAAGAAGAAAAGAAAAGTTACCTTGGACAATCTCTATACCTGGGCGGTAGACGAGATCCACCCTCTGAAGCGGTTTGTTGAAGAGGTCGGAATAAAAGGCTTACCCGTTGAGAAAGACCCCTATAAACTGGCCTGGCTGGCACGTGGATGGACCGGGAAGGCTGAGACGATGCTTCACCGCGGCATACTGGACTCAAAAGGCAAGAAGATCGGCATGTCGCTGGACGAGGTATTAAAGCCGGTTGAGGATAATCTTGACGATTTCAGGGCTTATATTGTAGCTAAACACTCACTGGAGATAACTGCACAAGGAAAGAACACTGGAATCACGGATACTGCCGCCCAGACTGTTGTTAATGACGAAGCGTACCGTTTTCAGCCCGTTCTTGACAACCTGGTCAAGTACCAGGACGCCGTATTAAAGAAGCTGGTTGACGCCGGCATGATAAGTTCCGAATCGATGGCCAGGATGCGGGAGATGTATCCTAATTACGTGCCGTTCTATCGGGAGTTCGACACCCTAAACGCAGCCGGCGAATATCTGGCCAAAGGCGGCTTCGCCAATCTGAGCAACCCGGTTAAGAAGATGAAGGGTTCGACAAGGGACATTACCGACCCGATTGAGAGCATTATCAAGAATACATACCTTTACACGAATATAGCGGAGCGCAACAAAGTGGGCCGGGCAATCGCGGAACTGGCCGACGCAAAGGAAGGCCTCGGCAGGCTTGTCGAAAAGGTTGAAGGAGGCAGGTCCGGGAAGGAAAACGTCTTAAACGTCTTCAGGGACGGGGAGGTTGAACATTACCAACTGGACCCGGACCTTTACCGGGCAACACTGGCGTTGGACAGAGAATCGGCGAACATCATTGTAAAACTGCTTAGTTATCCGGCGTCATGGCTGAGAGCCGGGGCGACATTGTCTCCGGACTTCATACTAAGAAACCCGGTCCGGGACCAGTTCAGCGCATTCGTAAACAGTAAGTACGGCTTTATACCCGGCCTGGACTTGGCTAGGGGCCTGTCACACGCTTTTAAAAAGGATGATCTTTACTGGCAATGGATGAATTCTGGCGGCGCACATTCGACGCTGGTAGCTCTTGACCGTGACTACCTGCAGAAGAGTCTGCGGGAAATGCTCAAGCCCGACAAGAGCATGTCTAGAAAGGTTATAGATATTGTTAATCCTCTTAACTGGATGGAAATGCTCCGGGCTCTGTCAGAATTAGGCGAGCAGGGAACACGCATCGGTGAATTTGCCAAGGGGTTAAGAAGCGGGGCGAGTCCACTGGACGCAGCTTTGGCCTCACGAGACGTCACGCTGGACTTTTCCCGCGTTGGGACACACATGAAGCAGTACAACCGGATAACTGCCTTTTCCAATGCTACCATACAGGGGACCGACAAGATGGTGCGGCAGTTTAAGGAGAACCCGAAAGGTTCTATACTGAGAACAGTATTGTCAATTACGCTGCCATCCGTGTTGCTTTACCTTCACAATCACGATAACCCAGTATATCAGAGCCGTCCCCAGTGGGAGAAGGATAGGTATTGGATTATTCCTACCGGAAGGACAAAAGATTCCAAGATATTTAGGATTCCGAAACCGTTCGAGCTGGGAATCCTGTTCGGGACATTCTACGAAAGAATGATGGCCTGGATGATCGATAAGGATCCGGAAGCGTTCAAGGATTATGGGGCTCTCGTACTTCAATCCCTCGTTCCAGGTTATATCCTGACGGGACTGATCCCGATTATCGAAGCTATAACAAATTACTCATTTTTTACTGGCCGACCAATCGTTCCGCAGCGGGAAGACAGGTTAGAGCTAAACGAGCAGTACGGCCCGCGCACGACTGAAACTGCTAAGTTTCTGGCAAAAGGCGGCAAATATGTTCCTTATCTTAGAGGGGGACTCGGTTCGCCTCGTAAGGTTGACAACCTAATCCGCGGGTACACTGGAGGCCTGGGGATGTATACCATTCAGGGAGCGGAGGCCCTGGGCGACGTTACCGGCGCGATGAAACGCACGCCCCGCCCGACGTTAGACACGGCTGAGTACCCGGTACTGAAGGCGTTTATGGCCAAGCCTTTTGCCAGCAACCAGGAAACACAGGACTTTTACGAGGAGCTTGATTCTCTGGAAAAGCAGTACGCCACAGCCAAACAGAAGAAGGAACGCCCGCCGGCAGGCTTCAGTATGGGCAGGTTAAGAATGCTGCGCAGCGTTAACGAAAGGTTCCAGGATATGCGGGCGAATGAGCGGGCAATAGAGGCCAGCAAAACGATGAGCCCGGATATGAAAAAGAAGAGACTTGACGATATTGACATGAGAATGCTTAACCTGATCAGGCATGTACAGGGAAAAGAAGCCGTGAGATAGGATTATAGAACTTTCCGTCCGGTGATCAGTTCGTATATTTTAGTTATCGGCCATACTACGACCCAGATAATGCAGGAAAAGCCGAAACACCAAGCGATTAGTTCAGGGATGATGGCGAAGACCAGAAAGATGATTACGACCGTGGTGATCAGGAATACCGGCCAGTAAACGAATATCCGGAGAAGCTTGTTTTCAGGACCCTCGATCAGCCAGTCGAGGGTTTTGTTCCATATGACACGGAGTCTGTCGAGCAAGGGAAACACCTCTGTAGTTATATTCTGCATGGTGTGAAGATTCCCTTTTTGTATGCAATTATTGAATATTTCACGTGGAATAATGCAAAACCGTTTCACGATATTGTGATATTGTAATTCATTACTGTAAAACCGTTTCACGTTTATATTTCTTGGTTAATCAGTTAGGTAACGGATAAAGTAAGACCGGGTCTCCGGCACCATTATTTTTGGGGGTTTTACTCTCAAAAATAATTGAGTGTTTATTGCTCCACAGCATGTCTAAATTCTGCTAAGAGAGAGTTAACCCTTTTCTTTATGAAATTAATTCATAGCGAAAAGGGTTTTTATTTTAACGTTAAAAGACGCAGGCGTTAAGATCTATCGTACAGATCTTAACGGTACAATTGTCGTTTCGACGGATGGAAAGACCTTTTCTATTCTTTTTTAATACGGGTTCTAAGATGCTCTTTGACAATAAGAGTATCTTTACTGCCAGGTTTAAGATTGGCTCCCTGTGATAATCTGTAAACTATCAACTGGTTAAGACTGACGTTTTCCTCTTTTGCTCGCTCTGTAAGACTTTTGCTCGCTCTGTAAGACTTTTATGTAGAGATTTCGGAATCCTAATCCGAAGTTGTCCGGAGTATTCGTTCGTTATGGGTTCCGGTATAGGGTGGCCTATCTCCAGACAGGTCTCTACCCAGCATTTTTTAGCATCCTCCACGTTAACCAGGGCTTCCTCTGGAGTTTCCCCGTCAGACATACAACCGGGAAGGTAGGGAATAGTAGCTAACCAACCTCCCCCTTCATCTTCGGTAAGTCTTCTCAGTTTTATTTCATACGGTAAGTTAAGGTAGTATTCGCTATTTTTCATCTCTACATTTCCTCCTGTATTTTGTTGATTAAGTTAATAGCTTCCTTAACGTAAATAGCTTTGATAGGTTTGGCTTTAGAACAGCCTACACAAAGAGTCCGCCGGGTTTTAAACCATTTGTCAGTTGACAATATCTATCCTTTGGGAGGAAGGGAACCAGATTACAGTTGCCCCAAAGGATTCAGATACAAAGCTGATGGGGACCATTGCCCGTCCTTGCATAATTGTAACTGGAGTATCCATACCGGGCGCTGTTTTATCTGCAACCAGTCGCAGTGACTTGTCTTTCAGCTTGATTTCAACCGTTCTGGTCTGCTCCAGCCATTGAACATCCGCTCCCAAACTCTCAGCAACAATCCTCAGAGGGACCATGGTCCGGTTGTTGAGCAGGATCGGCGCAACGTCCGTATAACCCGCTTTTCCGTTGACAGTAGTGGCCGTCATATTGATTCCCATGCTCATCGTCACCAGGTCTTCAGCTTCAACGATTCCGTAATAACTGAACTTCCCGGTATAAAAAGTAAAAGTTTTCGACGATGGATCATAACTTCCGCCCAATCTTACGGGAACTATATTCCCGGCGGCGTCTTTTTCGTACCGCAACGCCGTCAGTTTGGCAATATCTTCATCTTTCAAGGCGGCGCCGGACAAATCAAGGATTACTTTTACGGGTTCGTTAAAACTATTGATTATTTCTGTTTCCTTTGTACCTGCTATACCGGCGCTGCTTTCTTTGGAAATTTGAGCAGTGAGATCTGCGATATTGCCGCCAACGTCAAAAAGCCCGGTGGATTGGCCTATTTTCGCTTTGGCCAGAATTTCCTGCTTTTCAGAAGCTGTTATGTTTTTGGCTCCCAATTGCACAGTGCCTTTCACTTCACTGAAAGCCTTTTTTAACTGTTCCGTATAAAGGTCGTTTGAAGCAAATCTTATTTCTATGCCCTTATTGGTCAGTGTCATTTCTTTATTCAAT
Source organism: Eubacteriales bacterium (assembly GCA_041653135.1). Taxonomy (GTDB): domain Bacteria; phylum Bacillota; class Desulfotomaculia; order Desulfotomaculales; family Nap2-2B; genus 46-80. The sequence continues at coordinate 41,812 of JBAZGB010000014.1, forward strand.
TCAATAAGCTTATTAATGCTGTCCGGCGATATTTCAACCATGTTATTTTTTCTGCTTTCCAGGCTGATCTTGATTTCTTGATTCTTTTCCAGTGCTTCCCTGATAATTTCATCTCCTGTTTTATCTTGAGGAGGAATTAGGGCGGAGCCCTCGTAACTGCCGGATGTATTTTCCTGGTATGCGCTAAAGTACCATAAAACCTGGTCATTGGCGTTTAGTTTATATTGGATGGCGGGAATTGCAGGCGCTGCTTCATTAACTTTATACATCCAGCCGTTCATTCCCTCTGGTCCCTGCCCGGCAATAGTGTGAATGTAATCAATAGAATTATAGCTATAGCTCAAGCCGGTTTTGTCAAGAGCTCCCACCGGGGTTACGCTATGAACATCATTGGCTGAAAGATACACGGTAGTATTGGGAAATAAAGTATTGCCCGATTTGCCTGTTACTTTTACGGAAACCGCGGTATACTGCGAAGACGGATTCCCGCCGCCGCTGCCGTTAGCTTCCACGGTGACGCCGGCGGTTCCACAAACACCCTGGTAAACCGCCGTAACCACGGTGTTTCCTGCCGCCACTCCGGTGACAATCCCCTTATTGTCCACCGCAGCGATGCCGGTGTTATCGACCGTCCAGACCGCTGTGGAACTAACAGCATTAACGGCGCCGTTCATCTGCGAGATATGGGCCTCGTACTGCTGTGTCCTGCCTACAGAGATCTCTGCTTCCTCCGGCGTCACCTTTACCCCCAGCGCCGTTTCCGGATGCACGCTCCCGCCCAGCGCAAGACAGGCGTCCAGAGCCCAGGTGTCATCGGCCAGGTTTCCGGAAGAACCAAAAGTCCCGTCTTCATTAAGGGCATCATTCCGCATATAGTCAACAGCGCTTTTACCTTCCGTTGTCCACGCGTCAGGAGCAAGACCCAGGCGGGCTAAGGTCAGGATTGCTTCTGCCGTATCGACCAGCGGGTCATCAAAACCTGCCGTATCCCGAAAGCTTCCGTCAGTTTGCTGGCGGTTCTGCAGCCAGGTTTTTGCCCCGTCTAACGCTGTCCGGACAGCATCGGTTTTTCCCCCGGCGAAAGGCTCCAGATAGACTAATGTTCTTACCGCCTGAGTTGTTGTCATGAAGTCATTCGTAATATAATTAGGTATGTCTTCTGCAGGCCAGGCCTTTGTAACAGGGTCCTGGCTGCCCAGAATATAGCTGACGGCCTTTTGCGTATCAAACCCGGCGATATCTCCCGCCCGTCCCAAAGCCTCAAAAGCAGGCATGTTGCTGTATATACCATAAAGACCGGTATCGAATGAACCATTGCCGCTGGCAGTCTGCCGGTTTTTTAGAATTGTCAGCAATTGAGCGGCTCTGTTATCCCCGAAAGCCTCTGCCGCCAGGAATTCCTGCGCCACACGTTTTGCCGGGGATTTGTTCGCTGTTTCGTCTTTAGAAATTGTCTCGTCGATAAGATTTAATATCCCGGCTTTTAAACTTGACCCCCGGTATACCCAACTGCTTACGTCTGCGCCGGCCTGGCTTAAGATGTAGGCCTCACAGGCGCCAAAATGTCCATATCCTCCGTCTACCGCCAATCCTTCCTGATGCACGCTGTAGATGTTCCTGACCGCCTTGACGGCTAAATTATCAAAGGACTCATCCGCAAATGCTTTTCCCATGTTTCCCTGAAATAATGAAGGTGATAAAGGCAGTATTGCCGTAACCAAAATAGCTATTGAGATTAATATCGCCAATAGTTTATTGCTTTCACGTTTCCTGTAAATATTCATCGCCATGATCCTCCGTATTTCTTTAACTTTTTATTATTTGTTTTTTAAAGCTTCATGCAGAGCTTTTATAACCATGCTATCCTGAAAATTGATGTGCATCAGGAAGGTCAACTGCCTATGTGCTCATGTTCGCCTCTTATACTTGTACGAACTCGTTCACCCTCAGGCTCGGTCAAAACTCGGCGCTTATGCGCCTCAAACAATTCCCTCGCTTAACCTCGGGTTCACTCGTTCTTTGAATGAAGGCTCAAAATCGCACTTAAGGCATTGACCTCCCTTTGTAGATGAATTTTCATCCTCCTGATGGCGTCGTTTCAGCGGCATGGATGTCTATTTCCCAGACTTTGAACATTGTTATTCCCCTCTCTTTCAAAAGTGATATATTTGCGGCCTGTTGTCATTTGAAAATTTGCGTTAAAAAAGTCTCCCGGCATTTGCCAAGAGACTTTTCCCATCTTGAAAGTCACTGCTTAAACGTTAAAACAACAGACGATATAATTCCCCTTCATCCATTAAATAGTGTAAGGCAGGTCTCCTGGCTTGCGGCTCATCCTCGTTTCCGCCTTCCCATGCTTCACGCACAGTGGCATCTCCAGTGAACTTAGAGTGTGGAAAATTGTCGCCGTTTACAGTGGTGGGTCCGCACCGGATTCCGCTTTACAAGCGTCACCGGTTTCCCTATTCTCCCTTTTGCTTAAGGGCACCCTATACTAAAAGAATTATTCTATTTTTCCTGTGCTATTTTGCAACCCTGAATCACGAGTCCATGACATTCTCTTATTTAATAAGATTAAACAACTTGATTAATTTTCCTCCTTAACTCCTTAATAAATTATGCGACAAAATTCGACATAACTTCTTAACTGCCGATGATAATCAAATGCTGGACGTAATACAAAAATGTTGGGCAGAAGGATGAAAATCAACAATAAAGGAAGGTCAATGCCTTAAGTGCGATTTTATAAGAGGCGAACATGAGCACGTAGGCAGTTGACCTCCCTAATGCAAGTTAATTTTCAGAGTAGACGTTTAAAAAAGACTTATTTTACAAAAACATAGTTGATACTAATCAGCAGAACGTTTTTTGCCCCACCACGCCGACAGGTAGGTTTTCAGGAGGTTTCCCCCGGCGTTTGCCGTTGTAATGGCGATGGCTATTTTGGGTAAGAAAATAGGGTTTAGATAAATTAAATAACGCGGTTCCCAAAAAGGATCAAATTTATCTTTAAAAAAGTGTAAGCCTTTAAATGAGTACAATTGGTTAAAGTGGTCATAGAAAAAATTTAAAAATTTTTCCTGAAAGCTGTCCTCGGGTTTTGTTCCCACGCCTGCCAAAGGGGAAAGGCCAAGATTAAAGCTTTGATATCCCTGTTCCTTTAAATATTCAATGAGACGCACAAATAATAAATCCATAATCCCGCTTTTATTGTCCCTTCGCCTCATCAGATCTATAGTTCCTTCGTTATGGTTGTATTCTGGGATAGGGTTTGCAAAAGCAACTATTTTGTCCTGTGCGTCAGAAACTGTAATAACAGTGCAGTTTTTAAGATATTGAACGTCAAACCAGCCAAGAGAGAATCTTTTTTCGCTGCCATGCTGTAAATGCAGCCATTCATCAGAAACTTCCTTCAACTGTTTCAGGGTGAGATCGTTCAGCGGCGGTTCGTTTATTTTTGTTTTAAATCCTTTGCGGCTCAAGTTATTGACGGATTGCCTGATGCCTTTCCGCTGACTTCCTTCCATGGAAAACATTTTCAGGTCAATAATTGCTTCCTCGCCTATTTTTAAGCTCTTGAATCCCATATTATGGTAAGCCGGTAAATTATCGGGCAAAGCCTGATAAAATACCAGGTGCCAGTCGTTTTTAAGGCACGTTTCTTTAAATTGACTTACCAGTTGGCTTAGATCATCTTTAGGACCGATCGGGTCGCCAAGGACAATGGCAACATTGCCGACAAGGGTATACGCCGCATAGCTTTTGCCGGAATTACTGAAAAAAAATAATTTATCAGGGAGCAGGGTCAGGTAGGCTAAAGGAGAATGGCCAAACCTGGTAAGTATGTTCAGTGCACGTTTTCTCTCATATGGAAGAATACGCCTGCGGTAGATAACGGGCCGTAAAATCATGCTTACACCGTATACAAGGCCTATTATCTCAATAACGGCAAATGAATCCAGGAACCAGCGAGCTATATGGGTGAGATGATGGCCGGGAGGTTCTCCTATCCAGAGCAGGAATAACAATGACTGCCGGGAGGATTCAATAAGTCCAGCGGTTAAATGTCAATAGCCAATTGGGGGAAAGTTTTTAAAAAAGTGCTGGTATTTGCTTAAAAAAAGCAAAAAGAAGGAACACCTCAATAAACCTACCAAAACCAATTGTAATAAATGG
>JBAZGB010000015.1:0-44600 GCA_041653135.1 Eubacteriales bacterium
GCTACTATTAGGTAGCCATTTTTTATGTTATGTTTATTTATTTCCGTGGGTTTTGGTCCATTTAGTCTTGTCTTTTTGTGGCCATTTATCTCTGGCAGACTTGGTTCAAATGTTGTCAGCGGCAACACCATGCCTCCCGAGATAATCACATTTACTCCCATATCATTCATGAAGCTGGGCAAGAATCCGGGTCTATGTCCGGGATTTGCTATCGTTTCATCCTTAGTAATTTGATTATTTTCAGTATCAAAAATCATAAAGTTTTCACAATGCCCAAAGTGTTCCGTGACCTTCCCATTCTCACTTGCAACTGCGATTTTAATCATTTCTTTCTCCTTCATTTTTTTAATATTTTTACAACAGGTAAAAGCCATATATAATTATAAAGTTATTAAGCCGTTATCCGATGGCGGCTTATCGCCAAACATTCTATAATGTCATTTAAATTGTTATTGGATTTATTGTTCAGTTTTATTTGTTTTTATTTTTTCGTAATAATTGCTGATCGCTTTACGCAAAGCACTAACTCCAAGATTAGAACAATGCGCTTTATGTTCGGGAAGCCCGTCAAGAGCATTTATAATTTCCTCTTCAGTTATCTTTAATGCATCTTCTAAGCTTTTGCCTTTCGCCAATACGGATGTCATGCTTGAGGTAGCAATTGATGCGCAGCAGCCAAACACAAGATAGCTTATCTCTTGAATGTTATTATCTTTAACTCTCAGATAAAACGTTAACGCATCCCCGCAGGCCGGATCTCCGAAACTTCCTTCAGCATCGGCATTTGGCATACTATATGCGTTTTGTGGACTCATAAAATGTTCGATCACTTTATCTGAATAGATAATTAATCACCTCTGTCCTCATTATTCAAGAAACCTCTATCGCACCTATGTCTACGACAGACGCCCCTGCCGCAAGACTTTCCGCGGCCATCACAAAGCCGATACTCACCACCCTCAATAAAAAGCACTTTCCCATTTACAAGGGATTCTGCAACTTTTTTCCGGGCATCGTTGTAAATGCCTTGAACAGTTGTACGCGCTATATTCATTTGACCGGCGCACTCTTCCTGTGTAAATCCTTCTAAGTCAATAAGCCTTATGGTCTCGTACTCATCAACTGTCATATTGACAAAGTCCTCCGTATTTGCGGGTGAATCAAGAGGCCCAAATCGGTTGCTCTCAGGCAGGCAGCAAACTTTTCTCCATTTCCTTGGTCTTGACATAATTTCTTTAACCTCATTTTAAACAGAAATAGCCAGAACCTCCTCCGACTATTTCTGCCGCTTGTTATAAGTTTTCCAATTGCCTGTTAATAACATCGAGCCGGCTCTGAAGCACATCTTTTTGTTCTTGAAGCAACTCTTTTTGTGTTTGTAAGGAAGTCCTCCCTACGTTAAACCATCTACCGGATCCTCGCCCAAAACCGCGCCTGCATCCAAGTCCTAACCCAAGTCCAAAACCGGCGCCGTATCTGGCAGCATTTGCCTTGCAAAATCCCAAACCTCTACCGGTCATTGATCCACGCCCCAGCGGACCAGTTCCATCTCGTCCTGGCATTAACTACATCTCCTTTCTGTCTGATTATACTCTGACCATTGATGAACCACATTGTGGGCATTTAATATTCATACAAGGTGTTGCAATTTGATGCGCTACTCTTGTCCCACACTTCGGACATTCACAAAAGCCACCCGGGCCTGCGCTTGCAGGTCCTCTCATTCTTCCTGCGCCAAGCCCACGGCCCCGGCCGCCTCGGCCACCCGAACCCGCTGGACCTGTACCGTCTCTTCCTGGCATATTCAACACCTCCTATAGATATCGACATATGTCGCATTCAATTTATATTATACATTGTATCTGACATATGTCAATAACTTAATTTATTTTGTTTCCAAAAAGATAACCAGTGCGGTCATTATTGCACTAGTAAAGTGCGTAAATTTAATCTTAGTAAAAACAAAAAACCCCGCTCAAACGGACGGGGGCGCCAATTATTCCACCCATTTTTAATATAGACAAAAACAGGTGAGCTTTTTCAGTATTTGAGTTCACACTGCCTGCTTCGTTAAATGTGCATATTGAAAAGCAGCCTTCGTCTCAACCCCCAGCGCATTGGCAGGAAAAAGCCTTTAGAGCGGGGAGATAAACAGGCTTTTTACCGCCTCATAAATCTTTTGAGCTATATAAGCGTTATTCATGGTATAAAGATGTATGCCGTCAACACCTTGAGAAACAAGGTCTACAATTTGATCGACGGCATAAGCGATTCCGGCATCGCGCATTGCTACAGGATTGTTTTCATACCGGTTCATCATAGCAGTAAACTTTTTAGGAAGATCAACCCTGCAGAGTGATACCATCCGTTCAATCTGCTTTTTATTAACAACTGGCATAATCCCTGCTTCTATCGGTACAGTTATTCCTGCGCATTCTACCCGTTCCAGAAATGCGTAAAAATAGTTGTTGTCAAAAAAGAGTTGGGAAATCAGCTGATCCACACCATTTTCTACTTTGATTTTCAGATTGCGTATATCTTCAGTAATGCTGAGAGCTTCGCTATGCCCCTCCGGGTAGCAGGCTGCGATGATATTGAAATCACCGTTTTCTTTGATAAAGGAAACTAAATCACTGGCGTACTTGAAATCCTGCTTTGGGGGAATATCCGGATTAATGTCACCTCTTAACGCCAATATATTTTCTATATTATTGTCTTTAAGCCGTTCCAGTAAAAAGAGGACCTCCTCTTTAGTTTGGCTGATACATGTCAGATGGGCAACAGATTCTATATGATATTGGTTCTTTATAGTCGATGAAATCGCAATAGTCGATTCGCTGTTGTCGCTGCCGCCTGCGCTGTAAGTTACGCTGATAAAGTCGGGAGAAAGGCTACTAAGTTCGTTTAGTGTTTTATAGATGGTATCCAGAGGAGAGGTTTTTTTGGGGGGGAAGACTTCAAAGGACAGTACAGTTTTTATCTTAAATAATTCTGCTGTTTTCATAGTTATAGCCTTTCTGATGATTTATTTTGCGGCAGCAACAAGGTCTTTCAACGCTCTAAAAAACTGTTTCAGTTTTGTATATTTGAGAATTCTCCGGAAATGCTGTCTGATCCTTTAAGCGCCAAAAAGCCTAATTGTCTTATTATGTATTTAGTTGCTAACAATTTTATCCTGCTATACATAAAAAGTAAAATACACTCCCAACCCTATCAATATAAGAGCGCTGAATTTATTTAATCCATTTAAAAAAGCCTGTCCTTTTAACACTGATTTTAACAAGCCGGTAAAGGCCCCTACTATTAAAAGGGGCAGGCACCGTGCAATTGCGTAAAAAAGAAGAAACCAGAAACCGAAAAATAAGTCGGCCCTGGTAGCAGCCAGAGCCAGCACGGCCGTAGTTATAGGAAAAGTGCATGGTGAAGCGAGGAAAGCAAATGGTATCCCCAGCAGAAAAGCCCCGATCATACCCTTGCGTGAACCGGCAAACAACTTCAACGAATCCTGCCCTAAACTCACATTCCACGGTAAAACGCCCGCAACAACCAAACCCATTACAACCATAAGAATGCCCAGGATTTTATAAATGTACGGAAGGTAATGCATCACCATGCCCATTCCGGAAGCAACCAATCCTAAAACGGCCAAAGTCAGCGAAATTCCAACAACGAAAGAGAGCGTCAGAAAAAAGCATCTCAACCTGGAAACTTCTCCCGAACCCCCAACATAAGCTACTACAAGCGCAGCCGTGGGCAGGGTACAAGGGCCAAGGCCGGCCAGCAACCCTGCAATAATGGCAGCGCTTAATGTTAACTCGTTAACTAATGGTACCATTAATTTAATCCTCCGAAAACCCTGTCAATCTCTGTCATATTTAAGTCGCCTTCTTGCTTGATTAAAACATTGTTGCTTGCATCAACAACAACGATCGACGGAATGTTATTAATTCCGAAGCTGGATGCATATTGCAGCAGTTGTTTCTGATAGTCGACGTCGCCTATGCTTACATCAAGCCATATAAATGTCACCCGGTTTCCGTACTTGCTCTCAACTGATTTAACTTCACTGCGGTGCTGCTCATACATCTGCCTTTTCGCCTCACAGCAACCCGCACTATTAGTAAAAACATAAACCTTCGCAGGCAGGATAACTTTAGTGTCTGTTTCGTTCTCCAATTTGGTTTCTGTTTCATTGCCTGTATTGGTTTCTGATTTGGTTTCTGATTTGGTTTCTTCTTTTTTATCGGGTTGTGACTGCTTTGTATTCACGGTTACAGCGGTTTTACTCCGTTGAGTGCCGGGCGTGTCTGATCCAGTGTTTTTCTGGCTGGCTCTATCAGAAGCTGATTCTTCAGCGCCGGTCTGACTGCCGTCAGAAACCTGGCTGTTTTGAGCCGTTTGTCCGCTCAGGGAGGTCTGTTTTTGGGCCGGTTCTTTTTTTGAGTTAGAAGAACAAGCTGATAACAAAACCGTACAACACATTAGTATGATACAATAAATAATCTTTCTTTTCGACAAAAAACCCACCTCATCCGTTTATGGTGTTGTTACCTATTTTTATCCTTTCCGGATATAATTGCTTATTCTTTAAGAAGTTTACCATCTCGCTGGAAGTGCTCTCGTTGTTATAAAATAATCATATTAAACAAATAACCTACACAGATAATTGCCAGAGCCACAATGCCGTAATATACTGCCAGCAGTTTTGGTTTCAACACCTGCTTGAGGATTATAGCTTCCGGCAGGGACAATGCTGTTACAGCCATCATGAAAGCAAGGGCTGTGCCCATTGCCATCCCGGTTCTGACCAATTCTTTTACTACAGGGATCATACCCGCTGCATTAGAATATAAGGGGACGCCTATAATGACCGCTAACGGGACCGCCAACGGATTACCCGGGCCGGCATACTGGGCCAGGAAACCGGCCGGGGCATAGCCATGCATGACGGCTCCAATGGCAACGCCAACAACAACCCACAGCCAAACCTTTGTTAATATCTGCTTCGTGAAGGCTATAGATTGGCTAATCCGGTCTTTCCATATCAATTCGTGACTATCTGTACTGCAGTTACATTGTGAGGAGTTTATCTGGTATACATATTCCTCCACAAGATGCTCCAGTTTCAACCGGCCTAATATCGTACCGCCAATTATCGCTACGATTACTCCGCTGACAATATATATAAGGGCTATCTTCCAGCCAAACATCAACCAGAGCATCCCCAGGGCAACTTCGTTAACCATCGGTGAAGATATTAAAAATGAAAACGTAACACCAAGCGGGACCCCCGCTTCTACGAAACCGATAAATATCGGAACGGCTGAACAGCTTCAAAAAGGTGTGACAATACCCATCAGCGCCGCAATAATATTCCCGATGAATTCACGCTTATGTCCGAGAAGATCTCTTGTTTTCTCAGGCGGGAAAAAACTCCTGATAATAGCTATGATGAAAATGATCAGGACCAGCATGAACAATATTTTAATAGTATCGTAGAAGAAGTAATTTATAGCGGAGCCCAGGTGTGATTCGGGAGACAGCCCTATAAGACTGTATACCAAATAATTGACAACCTTCTCCCACATTAGTTTAACCTCGTTTCTTAATCTCGCTGGTTATAATATTTTTTAATTTGTCCTTGGACGGAAGCACACCGGCATGCTTCACCTGTCCGTTAATGACCAGGGCTGGTGTCATCATTACTCCATAAGAAGCTATATCTTTGAAGTCTTTTACGTGTTCCACGTCAGCTTCTTCATTTAAATTTTTTATCACTTCCAGAACCATTTGCTCAAGCTTATTGCAGTTTGCGCAACCTGCGCCTAATATTTTAATATCCATTTACTCTGTACCGCCTTTCTCATTTTTATAAATTATTTTTGTGCTTCGATTATAAAGTTTGGCGGCTTGCCGCAACCGTCTGAGCGTTTACCTCCTATCTCTCCGCTGACCGGTGATATTAGAGTATATCATCAATAGACTGATTTATAACTTCTGGAGATAATCCTCCATGAAACCGTGGTTGGCCGTTAATGACGGTGAGAGGCAGTCTCACTTTATCAAGTATCTTTCTTATATTGGGATAATCTTTAATCTTATCTGAGGAGGTATCTACGAACATAAACTCAACTTTATCGCCGTACTTTTCTTTTAATTGCCCGCCTAATTCTGATGCTTCATCCTTCATAGTCTTTTCAGGCCCGCAACATGTGGCGCCGGTACCGCAGCCTCACCCGGACGGAACCGGAATATTTAACCCGAATATGGCTATCTGAACTATTTTGTCTGACATATTAATTTCCTCCTATTTTTGACTTTCATTAAGTATAAAAAATTTTCTTTTAAAACCAAGGGCAACATTAACCAGGCCGATCATTACCGGCACTTCAATTAAGGGACCGATTACGGCAGCAAAAGCCTGACCGGAATTAATTCCAAAAACGGCTACTGCCACTGCGATTGCCAGCTCAAAGTTATTGCTGGCGGCTGTAAAAGCAAGCGTCGTAGTCTGGCCGTAATTTACCCCAAAAGACTTGCTGAGGAAGAAGGAAAGGAAGAACATAATTACAAAGTAGAAAAGTAACGGTATGGCAATTCTAACCACGTCCATAGGCAGGGTTATAATATAATTACCCTTCAGAGAGAACATTACAATGATTGTAAACAGCAGGGCAATCAGGGCCAGGGGGCTGATCTTGGGGATAAATTTTTTCTCATACCACTCTTTGCCCTTAACCGGCATCAGGGAAAACCTGGTGATAATACCGCCAAGAAACGGTATACCAAGGTAAATAGCCACGCTCTTGGCCACTTCGGCCATGGAGATATGCACAACCATAGATTTAATACCTAACCACTGGGGCAATAAAGTTACAAAAAAGTAGGCGTAAACAGAAAAGAAAAGCACTTGAAAGATCGAGTTCAAGGCAACCAGCGCAGCCGCATACTCCGAATCGCCTTTTGCTAAGGAGTTCCAAACAATAACCATTGCTATGCAGCGGGCCAGACCGATAATAATTATGCCAACCATATATTCGGGATAATTATGCAATAATATAATTGCCAAAAAGAACATCAAAACGGGTCCGATAATCCAGTTCTGCACTAAAGAAAGAGTTAATACCTTGCCATTCTTAAATACCTTGCCGATTTCCTCGTATTTTACCTTAGCCAGGGGCGGATACATCATTACAATCAGGCCTATTGCAATTGGTATCGAAGTGGTTCCGACCTGGAACTTTTTCAGAAGAACAGCCACTTCCGGAACAACATAGCCCAGCCCTACCCCAAAAAACATAGCCAGAAAGATCCATACGGTCAAATAGCGGTCTAGCATGGACAATTTGGCTGATGCTTTTTCAGACATACTTCTTTTTACCTCCTTTTTCTTTTTAAATTTATTTCTTCTTCATGAACCATCTTTTCGCAAACTTCAGGATCAAAACCCATCTCACTGCACAGATTGGGATTTTGCCTCAGCGGTGAAGACTTCGGTCTAGAACAGGAAAAGCAAGTAAGATCTTCAAGAAAACAACTCATCTGCTCCAAAAATCCCTTAAGACCTTCCTTATCCAAGGTATAAAAGACAATTTTCCCTTCCTTTTCACTATTGATCAGACCTGCCTGTTTTAAGATTTTTAAATGGTGAGCTATAGCCGGCTGCGACAGACCTATAGCCTTGATGATTTCACAAGCCCCCATTTCCTGAGAGGCCAACAGCTTTAAGATATTTTGCCTGTGCTGATCCCCCAATGCTTTCAGGCTGTTTATCATGGCATACTCCCTTCTTTAAAAATTATATTTGCACCATATAGAAAATGTTACCATTGGATTATATAAATATTTAAATTGTTAGACATATAATACCGTTTGCTTTTTTTTAAGTCAAATTTATTTGTTGAAGACTTGAACGAACTTTAATGAGCCTGGACAAGATTGCAAGCAACAACAAGAAGTATTTTCTCCAAATTAGCGCTGAATTGTTAGCGTTATTTATCGGTATTCCCTTCATGATCCCCATAGGTACAGTATTGCTATCAAAGGTAATGAGTATAGGAGCTTTAATGGCTCTCATTATTGGTGGGGCAGGGGCTAGTATTCCTGAAATAACCTTGTTGGCTTCAATCTTTAAACCAAAACTGGTAGCTACTTTTACAGTAACGGTACTCGCTGTCGCGATCATAGCTGGTTATGTGTTCCAAATACTTCAACCAATAATTTAGAAACGATATAATTCTGCCATATTTATTTACGAACATGATCAGCTTATACTAGTATATAAAATAAGAATTAAAAAGGGGAAGATCAATACATGGGCAGTTATTTTGCGATCCCAATGCGCCAAAATATTTAAGCTGAAAGTTATTAAAAAAAGGGGTGTTAATCAGATATGAACAGTAGCGATCCTAAAGCATCAAAAATATATAAGATAGACGTTGGCGGAGATATGATAGGATTGGCTGGAGTAGAGCATGCTTTTCTTGAGGTAATGAAACTTGGCTTAAAGGGCGATCAAGCTGCTGAAAAACTATTGGTAATAGTTGGGAGAATAAACTTTATCCCTGAAAGTGCGGAAAGGGAATACAAGTGGGCTCTGTATTTGGCATATAGAAACTATCTAGCTGATCCATCTACAGGGAAAAAGGCAATGGAATTTGAACAGAAACCAGCATGTTGAGACACTTGATAATAACCTCTTCTGTTTTGGTAAAACAGAATTAATTTGTTAGAAGCAGGCTCGCTCAATGAGAGACCGTTTCAGATTTTGTGTAACCTTCCAAGTAAATCTAGAATAAAAAGGCAGTTGTTGTGACTAATGTACCTAAAGTTTATATGCTAATATTTGTTGGAATTGGTCGATATAGTATATTATATCCTGGAATGCGCTGAGCGGGAATATAAAAGGGCCTTGCGGGCGGGTCCTGAAATTTTGAAGGAGATTAATAAATGAGCAGTTGCTGCGATCCCAACGCACCCGAAGTTTACAAGCTAAAAATTGGTGATGTAACAACGGGTTTACTAGGGCTGGAACAGGCGTTTTTAAACGTAAGAGACCTTAATCTATTGGATAAAGAAATTGCTCAAAAACTGTTGGAAATAGTAGGGTATAAAAATTATATTCCAGAATGCGCCGAGACTAAATATAAGCAAGCTCTTCTTGCAGAATATATAAAGTATATCGCTAATTCCAGATAATTAATACGTCCTTGAACGGCCCTGCCCCTGGGGGCTGTGATTACCCGACTTCTGACCAACTCTGGTATGCCATCATCACTGCGTAAACTGGCCGTGAATTTTGCTCATTTTACTCTTATATCTCGGCTATAACCTTGCCCATTTCATTTGTATCATATCCACCGATATGTCCAAATTCATTCTTAAATGCCTCCGAACGGATTATTTTTAAGAGTATCTCAATTTCCTTCGTTCGCAAATCTTCTTTGCGAATGACAAGGTCATACCGTTCTTTCTTTAAGGGAATAAATTCAATATTGTCCACCTGCCTTGCTATTTTTTCATTTCCGACTGCCACATCGGCCCTTCCGCTGCTTACTGCGCTTGCGACTGCAAGATGTGACGATATTTCGTTTTCATATCCTTTAATGGAGTTTGCATCAATTCCAAGGATTTTCAGGTTTTCATCAAGAAGCACCCTTGAACCGGCCCCCTTCTCCCTATTAATCATGGTAATGGCGCCATATCCAAAATCTGCCCATGAAGCAATGCCCTTCGGATTACCTATTGCAACATACAGTCCCTGCATACGACAGGTTAGATGCATGATAATCGTCGGAATCCCCGGGAGTAATCTCCTGACATAAGGAATATTGTACGAATTAGTATCGCTGTCCCATAAATGTACGGACGCGACATTTACTTTCTTTCTATATAGCAAGACAAGACTATCATAACTTCCAATATAAGCTCGGAGCGCTGGGATACCGTGCAATCTCATATAGTTAGAAAGAACATCCAATATCAAATCCTGACCGCAGATAATAAATCCATCAGTTTTTATATCACTTTCTAATAGGCTAAAACTTGATGCATCAGATGATGAAATCATGGCAGCCTGATTTTTTTTTGAATTTGAAATATATTCTTTTACATCTTCTTCTGTAAATCGTACTTTTCGTCCCACCTTATAAGAACGAATCTCACCTCTTCTAATCAAATCGTATATTGTGCTCTTGCTTACATTTAGCAGGTCAGCAACTTCCTGTGTGGTTAGCGCATTTCTTCCTTCCATAGTTACCCTCCTGTATTTCTGCAATCGAATTCATTATTGAAATTGTGCACGATACAAGATATAATTCATCCTAAATGCCTATTACGAGGTATTTATATCACATATCATATTATATCGTACGTTTTGGTTTGTTTCAAGTGTGAACTGATACGAAAAGGAATATAGGAATTACAAAGAAGAACACAATTGCCATATTTAAAAAAAAGGAGCAGATAATTTATGAAAAACAAAAAGTCTTTATATGCCTTGCTGACAGGCGCTCCCATAGGTTGCCTGGGCGGATTAATCGGTTTAGGCGGCGCTGAGTTTCGGCTGCCGGTACTGGTTGGCCTATTTAAATACTCAGCCCGTCAGGCTGTATCGCTAAATTTAGCCGTAAGTCTAATAACACTTTTATCATCCCTTATTTTTAGAATCCCCAGTGCGCCTTTTCCCAAACTGGCGCCCCTTGTGCCAATAATTATAGCCTTTATTGCCGGAGGGATGAGCGGCGCTTATATTGGAGCGCTTTATGTTAAAAAAATATCCGAACATACTCTGGAAAAGGTTATCCTGGTTCTGTTACTATTCATTGGGTTGTTGCTCATAGGAGAATCATTTTTTCCATTTGTAACAGGGGGGATTTCGGCGCCCTTCCCGGTCCTGCTTCTAACAGCCCTGGCGTTTGGCATAGGTATCGGCATGATCAGCAGTATGCTGGGAGTTGCCGGCGGTGAGTTGATTATTCCGACCCTCTTACTTGTTTTCGGCGTTGATATTAAACTGGCCGGGACAGCGAGCATACTGATCAGCCTGCCGACAGTGATTATAGGTCTGGGCAAGCATTATACCAACGGCGCTTTTACTGATAAAAAAGACCTTTCTGAACTGGTACTGCCAATGGGAATCGGTTCAATAATCGGTTCACTTATTGGCGGCATGCTGATTATTTATATCCCGGGTAATTGGTTGAAACTTATTTTGGGATTGATCTTAATCATCTCCGCAGTAAAAATATTCAATAAAGTGCGGAAGAAAAACAATAAATCCGATTCTATTCAAGAACCTCGCACACTCCACCCACGGTCTTGAATTTACCAATCAACTAAAGAGTGCAAGAGTTCTGATTCTGAACACAGCTTACATCTCCGTCCCTTTTTGCTCCAACGAAGCTAGACTATCCTTATCGGTGTCTACCGCTGTTATCCTGGCATCGGATAATCTTGCTATTTCAAGAATCGAAACGCCTGTTCCACAATCCACATCTAGAATGCACTACGGGAACCCCACCCTCTTTGAACTGAACTAAGTTCATTTTGGCAGGGGTTCCTTAATCTTTCCATATGAAGTCTAATCATACAAAGGAAATTAATAGCTTAAATAGTCAGCTATAAAAATAATCTATTACTATAATAAAGGATCACAATATTTAAATGAAGAATAATAATTATAGTTTAAGCAGGAATCAAAATTGGTATAGGGGGTTCTTTATGCAGAAAAAAATTTAAATAGTAAGCGCCGTTTCGCTTATTTTTGATCCGGGCGTCTCCCCGGGTAGTTATGCGCGTGCAGCCGCCTTTTGGTACGTTTCCACCCGGAACGGTTCGGATGCCATGCGAAATAAGCGAATCTGGCATAACCGGCCCGGATATTACGGACACAATAAAATCTCGAGGTGATAGAAAGTGGAAAAAGAACAGATTGAACAGCTTCGCAAGCTCCTTCCGGACAGCAACTTCGGAGATGTAATGGTTGTAGGTGGAGGCATCAGCGGTATACAGGCCTCCCTCGATCTTGCCACTGTCGGTTTTAAGGTTTACCTGGTCGATTCAGCGCCGACCATTGGCGGTCACATGGCCCAGCTTGACAAGACCTTTCCCAGCAACGACTGCTCCATGTGCATCGAATCTCCCAAGTTCGTTGAGTGCAACAGGCACCCGAATATAGAGATCCTGACCTATACAGAAGTAGATAGTGTGGAAGGGGAACCGGGAGATTTCGAGATAACGCTGTTAAAAAAGCCCAGATATGTATTAGAGGACAAATGCACGGGCTGCACTGTCTGCGTAGAGTACTGCCCGGTAGTGTACCCTGATAAATTCAACCAGGAAATATCGAAAAACAAAGCAATCCATATATTCTTTGCCCAGGCTATTCCCCTTAAGCCTTATATAGATGAGAGCTGCCTTTATCTTAAAGAAGGCAAATGTACTATTTGCCAGGGGGTCTGTCAGAATGACGCTATAGATTTAAAACAAAAACCGAAGAAGGTAGTAATAAAAGTAGGCGCTGTAATTCTGGCGCCCGGTTATGAACCTTATGATCCTAAATTGAGAGAGGAGTACAGGTACGGAGAGTTTGAGAATGTTGTAACAAGCATGGATTACGAGAGGTTGTTATGCGCCACCGGACCATACGAAGGTGAGATACTGCGCTCTTCCGACAATAAGCATCCCCATAAAATAGCCTGGATTCACTGCGTCGGTTCCAGACAGGTTCTTCCCGGCGGCAACAGCTATTGCTCCGCTGTATGCTGCACCTATACTCAGAAACAGGTAATTTTGACAAAAGACCACGACGCCGAGGCCCAGTGTTTCATATTTCATAATGATGTCCGTTCCTATGGCAAAGATTTCGAACGATTCTACCAGAGAGCGGAAAATCTTCCCGGAATTCAGTTTATCAGAAGCTATATAACAATAGTAAAAGAGGACCCGGTAACCAAGAATGTAACCATACAGTATTCTACACCTGACGAGGGAGTAAAAGAGGAAGAATTCGATATGGTGGTCTTATCAGCCGGGTTGAATCCTCCCCGTAATTCCAAAGACCTGGCGGAAAGGTTCGGCATTGAACTTGAGTCCCACGGATTTTGTAAAGTGAATCCTTTTAATCCTATGGAAACTTCCCGCCCGGGGATTTTTATAAGCGGCGCCTTCCAGGGTCCTCTGGATATCCCCGAGTCGGTATTCAGCGCCAGCGGCGCCGGTTCCCAAATCGGTGAACTCCTTGACTTCAGGCGGGGAAATCTCGCCAAAGAAAGAATCTATCCGCCGGAAAGGGATGTTTTGCTGGAAGACCCCAAAGTGGGTGTCTATGTTTGTCATTGCGGCGCCAATATCGGAAGGATAGTAAGTGTTCCTTCAACAGTAGAATATGCCTTAACCCTTCCCAATGTTGTTCACGCTGAAGAAAATCTCTTTATTTGTTCGAGTGAATCCGCAGCAATGCTGGCGAAAGACATCCGGGAAAGAGGGCTCAACCGGGTAGTTGTCGCCGCCTGCACTCCAAGGACGCACGAGCCGCTGTTCCGGGACACCCTCCGGGAGGCGGGAATTAATCAGTATTATTATGAAATGGCGAATATCAGAGAACATTGCTCCTGGGTTCACTCCAGGGAAAAAGAGGAAGCCACACGGAAAGCACAGGATATAATCCGGATGGCGGTAGCAAGGGCCTGCCATCTGGAGGCCCTGCAGGAATTTGATCTGCCAGTCGACAAGAGGGCTTTAGTGGTCGGAGGAGGCATAGCCGGTATGAACTGCGCTCTCTCCATAGCCAACCAGGGGCATGAGGTATACCTGGTGGAAAAGAATCCGGAACTTGGGGGAATAGCGCGAAAACTGCATTATACACTGGAAGGTTTGGATGTGCAGGCTTATTTGCGTGATCTTATAAGAAAGGTATACCAGCACCCCTTATTGCATGTGTATACTGTTGCGACCATCACTGAGGCCAGCGGCTATGTGGGTAATTTCGTAACCAGGGTGAAGTCAGCCAGAGGGTTGGCAGAGATCAACCATGGAGCCACTATCATCGCTATCGGCGCTGACGTATATAAACCCACCGAGTACCTTTATGGAGAAGACGACAGGGTTATGACCAGCCTTGAGCTGGAAGAGCAGGTTGCCAGGAAAGAGGAAAGGGTGGTTAACGCCGAAAGCCTGGTAATGATCCAATGCGTGGGCTGCAGAAACGAAGACAGGAATTACTGCAGCAGGATATGCTGCAGCCAGTCTGTAAAGAACGCCTTGAAATTGAAAGAGATAAACCCCGACATGGATATTTATATCCTTTTCCGGGATATGAGAACATATGGGTTCAAAGAGGATTATTACAGAGAAGCGGCAGGTAAAGATATAAGGTTCATCCGCTATGAGCCCCAGGACAAACCTGAGGTGGAAGCTGTCCGGGAGGGCGGCAAGAGCGTTCTTAGAGTTGCCGTGACAGATTATGTTTTGGGGAAGAAGCTTGAACTGGACGCCGATTTAATTGCCCTGGCCGCCGCTGTTGTTCCTTCCGAAGGCAGGAAGGAAGTAGCCGGATTATTCAAGGTAACTTTGAGCCCGGATGAATTCTTCCAGGAGGCCCATGTCAAATTAAGACCTGTTGACTTCGGGGCGGAAGGAATTTTCCTCTGCGGGTTAGCTCACTATCCCAAGCTCATCCCGGAATCGATCAGCCAGGCATATGGAGCTGCCGGCCGGGCCTTAACGCTTCTCTCACACGATACAGTCACCGCTTCCGGATCTGTCTGTGAAGTAGACGAGGATAAGTGCATTTCATGTGGCGCATGCATCATGGCGTGTACTTACGGCGCCATAGATTTTTATGAGACGCCGCGGGGCAGAAAAGCCAGGGTCAATGCAGTGCTTTGTAAAGGAGACGGTCTGTGCAACACGAAGTGCGCAACAGCGGCTATTTCTCTCAAGCACTATACCGACGATGAACTCTTCAGCCAAATTATGGCAGCTGCAGATTTAGAGATCACACAACAAGATGAAGCGGCTGTCTGAAAAAAAATATATATATAAGTGAATAAAGCTGGAGATTAAGGAGATGGAAAAAATGAGTTCTGGACCTACAATAAAACCAAAGATACTGGGTTTTGTATGCAATTGGTGCTGCTACGGAGGGGCGGACCTTTGTGGAGTCTCCCGTTTTCAGTACCCCCCTTATATAAGATTGATCAGAGTGATGTGCTCGGCCAGAGTCGATATGGCGCATGTATTCCTGGCTTTATCAACCGGACAGGACGGTGTGTTTATCGGCGGTTGTCACCTAAATGACTGCCATTATATTACAAACGGGAATTATGACGCTTTTGGTATGGTATCCATTTGCAAAAAAATACTGGGACACATAGGGGTAAACCCCGATAGGCTGAGACTCGAATGGGTATCTGCAGGTGAAGGCATTCGTTTCGCCAATGTAATGAACGATTTCGGCACGCAGATAGCTAATCTGGGGCCTCTCGGCAGGATTGAAGGAACAGACGGACAGATTTTAAAGCTCAGACTTGAAGCTGCGGCAAAGCTTGTTCCCTATATCAAGCTGGTGCAGACAGAAAGGATGAGTGTGCCTGTGAGAACGGAAGAAGAGTATCACAGGTTTTTCGCCAGTGAGGAGTTCAACAGGTTGTTTGAGGAAACAATTGCGGAGAAACTTGCCGTAGGCCAGATTATCGCGCTCTTGCAAAAAGGGCCTCTTGCAACACCGGAGATCTCCAAGGCTTTAGGCCTGACCCCGTCCGAGGTATCAAGGTTTCTGATCAGTTCGTCAAGGCAAAAGTTTGTCAGGTACGATGAAGGTCTGAAGCGCTACGCTCTGGCATAGATGAAGAGAAGGATGTGGAAAAGATATATCTATACCGGAATTACATGTACCATTAATTTTTTTTTATGCTATAATTTTCGAAGAAAAGATTAATAAGAAGAGAACAGTATAGTTTTTAAGTCAGGATGAGTTTTGAAGAGACGACTCGGAGAATTGGAGTGAGGACCAGCATAGCTGGTCTTTTTTATTTTTAAGCCTGAAAGAAGGTGAAAGCATGAAATATATTCCAATAATAGAAAGGCATAAATTAACATCCGATTTTATTTCGTTATCTGAATATTTAATTCATTCACCAAACTCTTTTCTTCTGGAAAGCAGTCTTATGATTAATGGAATAGGCAGATATTCATTTTTAGGAGTAGATCCGTTTTTAATACTCCGTTCTAAGAATCACCGTATACAGCTGATCAGCAAACAACAAAAGGTCACATTAACCGGTAATCCCTTTTCCAAATTAAAGGAATTATTGAACACATACCGGATTGAAGAATCTAATTTACAATTTCCTTTTTGCGGCGGGGCAGCAGGTTTTTTTAGTTATGATCTGGGACGATTATTAGAGAAGATACCCGAATGGGCAAATGATGATCTGGGTTTACCGGACATATGCCTGGGTTTTTATGATTTAATCATCATGGTGGATCATTTTACACAAGAAGTATATATTATTTCTACGGGACTTCCTGAAACAAACCCAGATAGGGCTTATAAACATGCTGAGAAGCGTTTGCGTGATATCTGCAATATTTCATTCAAATATTTGCCGCAGGTGAATGAATGTCCGGAAAGAATGGTGAAAGGCAGTTTTCCTGGAAGAAAGTTAACATGGGATACTGTTTTTGGCGCATATGAACCAGATAATACTGGTACAAACAAAATGTCATGCCACTTTGATAAGGACAGCTATTGTAACAATATACGAAAAGCGAAAGAATACATCAGAAAAGGTGATTTGTATCAGGTTAATCTTTCACAGCGTTTTTCTCTTCCTCTGGCGATGGAACCGTGGACAATATACCGCCGCCTGCGTTCAATAAATCCGGCGCCTATGGCGGCCTACCTAAATTTTGGCAATATCCAGGTAATCAGCGCTTCTCCGGAACGTTTTCTGAAGGTTTTCGACAGACAGGTGGAAACAAGGCCTATCAAAGGCACCCGCCCTCGCGGTAAAGATATAAGCACGGACCAATGCTTGCGGAATGAACTTTGGAACAGTAGAAAAGACAGGGCTGAACTGGTCATGATTGTTGATCTGGAGCGAAATGATTTAGGCCGGGTATGCGAGATTGGTTCGGTACAACCGCAGGAGTTGTTCAGATTGGATGAATACGCGACAGTATTTCACCTGTCCTCAATAATAACCGGGAAACTGCCGATAGATAAAGACGTTGTTGACCTTTTAAAAGCTGCCTTTCCCGGGGGTTCCATTACCGGCGCTCCAAAAATCAGGGCGATGGAGATTATTGAAGAACTGGAACCAGTAAGAAGAGGAATCTATACGGGCGCAATCGGATACTTGAGCTTCAGCGGCAATGCGGACCTGAATATTGCAATCAGAACAATAATCGTTAAAGATGGACAGGCTTATTTTCAAGTTGGGGGAGGAATCACCGCTGATTCCGAACCCCTCGCAGAGTACCGGGAAACACTTGATAAAGCCCTGGCTCTGATGGTGGCGTCAGAACTAGAACTTGACGGCAAGCCGGGCCATGAAAGGCTGTAATGATTCATGAATATAGTTTGTGTTAACGGCAGTTTTATAGGTTCTGATCAGCCGGCAATTAACCCTTTAGACCAGGGCTTGTTGTACGGATTCGGATTATTTGAAACTGTTTTAGTCAAAGAAGGTTATCCTTCATTAATCCGGCAGCATATCAACCGTTTATTCTCCTCCGCTGAAAAAATAGGCCTTACCATCCCTTTTTCAATTGGCGAACTAATCTGGCTGGTAGAACAAACTATTAAAAAGAACAATATCAATACCGGCTCAATCCGCTTGACCATTACCGCCGGCAACGATAAATCAGCAATCTCAACTGCGCTAACCTTGATAATTTTCGGCCGGCAGCCTTTAGCATATACGCACGATCACTATAAGCATGGCTTGACCGCAGGCTTTGCAGACATTAAAAGAAACGAATATTCTCCTTTAGTCAGGCTGAAAACAATAAACTATCTGGAAAACCTGCTGGCCAAAAGACACGCTCAAACCCGGGGCTGGGACGAAGCTCTGTTTTTGAATACCTCCGGCAATCTTGCGGAAGGTTCGATGAGCAATATTTTTTTGGTTAAGAATGGCGGGGTAATTACTCCTAACCCGGGCGAAGGGCTTCTGCCCGGGATTATCCGGCATTATTTACTGGAAAAATGCATTGCCCTGGGAATTCCTGCTGAAGAAAGGATTGTTTCAGAAAAAGAATTATGGGAAGCCGATGAATGCTTTCTTACCAACTCACTTATGGGTGTTATACCTCTGGTAAAGATAAACGGAAAAAAAATTGGCGACGGCAGACCGGGAATAATATCCCGGAAACTTAACAGCGAACTCAATATGAGTTAGAAAGAGTAACTACTCAGACTACCGCCTGGAACCCAAAATGAGGAAACTGTGCCCAAGCCCGACAGGCAATATCCAACTATAAGACTTCACCTGTCTGGTATCCCATTGGTCCGACGGTCATATGATAAGTGTATTTGAAAAAGCTTTTGTCTAATTAGCTGTTTGATAATATGGCTACTACAAGCGTTACCATTCGCATGGACGAAAACCTAAAAAAGCAAGCGGAAAGGCTTTTTGAAGATATGGGCTTGAATATGACGACAGCTTTTACTGTCTTCGCAAAGGCGGTTGTTCGGCAAGGGAAAATACCTTTCGAAATCACCGCTGACCCATTTTATGGCGAAACAAACCAAGCGCGGTTAATGAAGTCTATCGCCCAGCTTGAAGCCGGCAAGGGTACGGCGCACGAGTTGATAGAGGTAGAAGATGAATAAGATATAGACTGATGAAGCATGGGAGGACTACCTTTATTGGCAAGCGCAGGACAGAAAGACATTAAAGCGGATTAACCAGCTAATACAGGACATTGACCGCCTTCAAGATTGCTTTTTTCTGCCCGTCTGTTTTCTTCTGCATTCCCAGAATAAGGCAACTCCTTTATTCGTTCTGCATATTATTACCATATTCCTCCTTTTTTGTGTATTTACTTAAGACTTTAACTTGTAGAGATGATGCCCGCCAGGCGGCCGTCTTTTACGCAGGTCGATTAGAACCCTGATGACGACAATTTATTGTTAAATAACCGCAAGCTTATAAAATACTCCTTAATTGCTTGAAATAAAAAAAGCTGGGCTTACTCTTCTTGAATAAACCCGGCGGTAAAATCAATTTATATTTTTCGTAAAATGTCATGGCGCCCGATAGCATGAAGTATTAGCGTGTCGCCGTTTTGCTCAAAAATAACCCTGATATCTTTGTTAACATAAGCCTCCCAAAACCCTGTGCCTTTGATTCGGTGAATCTTAAGCGAATTATGTTTTGGATTGACAGCAATAAAATGCAGGGTTTTCCTGGCCTGTTTTCGCTCGGCAGGCGATAGCTTTCGAAAATCATTATTAAAAGGATTAGTTAGAATTATCGTCGGCATCGTTTTCTTCGCCAAGAAACTCTAATAATTCGTTGGCTTCGGAAAATGTTTTATATCGGCCTTCTTTTAAGGCGTCTGCGCTATGCTTCATTTTTTCCTGCCAAGCCTCAGACCAAAAATACTCCTGGCTTTTTTCGTGCCATGCAACGGGTTTGATAAAAATTCCCCCGTCCCGTTCCTCTATGGCGATATAATCCCCTTCCTGTATATTTAGTTTTTTAGCAATTTGAGACAGACTGATAAGCATACGTTTTTGCACTTGCTGGATAACCTCCGGCATCTGTGACGCCTCCCTTAACTGATAAGCTGTAATTACAGTTTATCAGCATTCTAAGATTTCGTCAATCAAAAACCCTTTTTAAAATATTTAACCTTCCTCATCAGCGCCGTCAAACTGAAACATGTGCCTATGTGCAAAGAAACTTTTAAGGGGTTGCCATTTGATTCAGGCTTTGCGTACTGCCTTGAGGCAGATAAATTATCTGGCCGATCTCCAGCCTGCCCGGATCTGAAAATGCATTTGCAGAGATCAGTTCCTGTTCCGGTATATTAAACTGCAGGGCTATACCGCTGACCGTATCCCCTGCTTTGACAACATACTGGCCGCTTTCCTGAAAACCGTGGACCATCCTGGTCAGTTCGCTGTTTTTGATGAGCATTTTCTTTAAATCTTCGTCAGTGACAGGCTTTAAGGAAATATTGTCAAAATCACAATAGGTTCCGCTTCCTTTCTGGTCATCCAACAGCAGGTAAACTCTCAACTGGTTGACGGACAAAGGCGCCTGAATAACTTCGGTGACGTTCTCCCATCCTGCCGCGTTAAAACTATGAAGGATGTTAAAGAACTCCGGCACTCTCTTTTCTTCCTGGTTGAGAAAAACCACTTTTATCCGGGCCGGCATACTGGACGTTCCCTTTCTGGTTTTTGCAGTGATGAGGCAATTTTGGCCAGGATTTACGTCTATAATCTAGAATACATCCCAGTTGTACCCGTTTTTTAGAAACCTGTTCCCGTTTTCATTCTTTATCTGGTCCGCCATCCCAATCCAGCCGTAAAGCCCCATTTCGAAATCCCCGTTGATCATCAGTTCACTCTGATCCGTACTTATATAGGTTGATTTCCTATCTCCTACTTCACTCGTCCTGGTCACCGTAACATTATCGAAGCAGTGATAGCCCTTGGGATCCTCCGACAATAAATAAATCCAAGCAGTAGCGGCATTTTTGGAAACCATGATAAACTGCTGTGGTATATTTTCCCAGCCATCTCCGGCGTGAGTGTACTTGATGTCGTAGAATTGGGGGAGTTTTGCACCGTTAACGTCCAAAAAGTTAAATGCGATCCGGGCGGGCCCCTGGGCGGTTCCTTTTTTGGTGCAGGCGGATACCGCATACGTTGTATGGGGTAAAAGATTCATTTCCTGCCTTACTTCCCAACTGCAGTTATTGATCATGTAGTGGTTCCCGTTGTCTTCCTTCTGAATCGCTCCCGGATTTCCCCAGCCGAGATCTCCTTTCTCGAAGTCGCCATTTAGAATAACCGCCTCAAGCACTGTGTTTTCACTTTTTATTACTTTGGGAGCATTCTTCTTTGAACCACCGTCCAGGTAAATGCCAATCAGGTAAGCCAGGGCAACCACAAAAACCAGGCTGATAAATACTACTAATGCAAGCTTTAACTTTCTAATTCTCAATCCCTCCTTTTTTATATAACCCCTTAGCTTTGCTTGGATTTTATATAATATGTTTTTTGTTTTGTTTATGACAAAAGACTTAAGGAGCGAAACCATCTTTGATACCGCCTTTGCAGCACCGCTAGTCCGGTCCGAGGCAAACCGCACTGCTGTCGATACTTAAGCATTGGAGTGAGCGGCGACAATGCCGTACCTGCCTGGTTCATTGAGTTACATGAGAAATTTATTTCAGGATAGACATCCATGCCGCTAAAAGCGACGCCAGCAGAATGATAAAAATTTATCAATAAAGGAAGGGCAATGCCTTAAGTGCGATTTTGGGCTTGGCGAACATGAGCACGCTTAGCAGTTGCCCTTCCTTATGCAAGTATTTTTCCAGGATAAATACACGAGAACCGTCCCCCTGTATTTGTTTTTTTCAGGGTAGTTCTCCATGCCGCCAGCAGCGCCACGAATTATGAAAACTTGTTTTCAGAGTAGATATTAATCTGATCCGGCACTTTCTAGGAAAGTTTTCCATAAGATAGAAAAACAATCATCTATATAAGTTTAGAGGTTGAGTAAATGGGGAACAGACAAAAGAAAACTCTCGTTATCGGCGCTGGTTTGGCCGGAAAAAAAGTCCTCGAAGCTTTCGGCGGTTTCTCGAAAGACCGAAAGATTATCGGCTTTATTGATGACGACCCCCAGAAAAAGGGTGCTGAATTCTGCGGCCTGCCTGTATTGGGAAACAGGCACGATATCCCAGGGTTGAATTCCAGGTACGGATTTGATGAGGTTATTCTGGCTATCCCCTCGGCCCCTCCCGGTGAAATAAGCAATATTCTTGAGATATGTATGAAAACCAGGTCCAGGGTTAAAATTATGTCCGGCATCTACGATCTGATTACAGGAAAAATAAATGTCCGCCCGATCCGCGATGTCCAGATCGAAGATATACTGGGGCGCAAGCCACTTTCGCTTGATATCGGGGGAATAATCAGTTACCTGAAAGACCAGGTTGTTCTGATTACAGGCGCCGGGGGTTCGGTTGGCTCGGAACTTTCCAGAAGCGTAGCCGATAACAAACCAAAAAATTTAATTCTGTTGGGACGCGGCGAGAACAGTATTTATGAAATTGAGCAGAATCTGAAGATCAGCCACCCCCGGGTCAGAATAATCAGCGAAATAGGGGACATCAAGGACGCAGGCAGGATGAACAGGTTATTTAAAAAACACAAGCCTGGAATCGTTTTTCACACCGCAGCGCACAAGCATGTACCGTACATGGAAAAAAACCCTGAAGAAGCTGTCAAGAACAACATCATCGGCACGAAGGTCCTCTGCGTCGCAGCCATGGCAGTAGGCTGCGCAAGGTTTATCTTCATCTCAACCGACAAGGCGGTCGAACCGACAAGTGTCATGGGTACTACTAAAAGGGCGGCGGAATTGATCGTCCAGCTGATGAATAAAAAAAAAGCGACAAAATTTGCCTGCGTCCGCTTCGGCAATATTTTGGGCAGCAGGGGAAGCGTGCTGCCCCTGTTTGAAAGGCAGATTTCCCTTGGCGGACCGCTCACTATAACCCATCCCGAAATGATCCGTTATTTTATGACGGTAAGTGAGGCGGCGCAGCTGGTAATTCAGGCAGGGGCTATGACTAAAGGCGGGGAGATTTTTGTCCTGGATATGGGAGAACCAATCTCAATCAGGGACCTTGCTTTTAAGATGATCAGGCTGAAGGGTTTGGAGCCCGGAAAGGATATCCCTATAAAGTATATCGGGATCAGGCCGGGTGAAAAAATCTCGGAAAGCCTATTTAACGACGAAGAAAAAGTTATGCCCACGAAGCATGAGAAGATAATGGCTGTATATGGCAGGAACAGCAGCGAAAGTGTCCTGCGCCTGTTGCATACTTTGGAAGACCCGGAGTTTCCTTACTCAGAAGCGCAGGTCAGAAAACTGCTGGGTGATTTTTTGAACAATTTAAGAGAGGTGAAATAAAAGGCCCGGCTTTTCTGCTACCGGGTGCTGTCGGCCTTTTCCCAGACAGGGGATACATTCCCTGTCTGGGCCTTGAAGAATCCAACCAGAGACGCCAGGTTAAACATACAAAAATAATAAGGCACAAAAAATAACCTGTTTTCCAGTTTAAACACTTTTCCGGCAAGGGCGAGCGCGTAAAAAGCCAGTTGGGCGGCGAAAGCAGCAGCGTAAACCGGACCGCTGTTTCTCAAAAACCAGGAAGAGCCAAAAATGATAATCTGAAAGAAAGGAACCAGATACCTGAGCAGCCTGTGAGAGATCATCATCCAGGAGTAAACGGCGCCGTATTTAAAAGGGTTGTAAAGGCTGGGCCCCGTCAGTATCCGCCGCCATGTCCTGCTCAACATCCTTACTTTGCGCGCGTATTCCTCTTCGACTTCCCCGGCCGCTTTCTCGCAGCCAACAGCCGCAGGTTCGTATAACGCAAGCTTTCCCCTCTTAACCAGTTCGTGCGGGAGCTCCAGATCATGACAGTAAAGGTCGTCTATTTCCATATAGTCGCCGGCCCTGACCGCATAGACAGCCCCGTTTCCCGCAGTAACCGAAAAAAGTCGCGACTCCAAAAAGCGCAGGGACAGCTCATACCTCCAATACAGCCCTTCCGAAAAGCCGCTTCCGGTCTCTTCGTTAACATATTTTAGCCTGCCGCAGACATAACCGGTTCTAGGATTCTCAAACCGCTCCGCCAGGCGCCATAGCGCATCCTTTTCCCAGATTGAATTTGCGTCTGAAAAAAACAGAATCTTCCCCGTGGCCACCCTGGCCGCCTGGTTTTGGGCAAAAGTTTTTCCTCGCCGCTGGTCTACTTCCACAAGGATGACGCCCTTGTTCTCATATTTCCTGACCAACTCGTTGGTACTGTCCGTGGAATTATCCGAAACAACAATAACCTCCAGTTTTCCGGGAGGATAGTCAAGCTCCGCCGTGTTTAAAAGTTTCTTTTCAATAACTTTCTCTTCGTTATGGGCGGCGATGATCAGCGAAACCCGCGGCCATTCCGGTTTATTGGGAAGCCCGGGCGGTTCCGGTCTTCTTTTTAAAGTTATCCATACAAGTAATGACAAGAAAACGGGATAAAGAAAAAACGTGTAAAAAGTAAGGGCGGCCGTCGCCCAAAATAAAATTTTCATACCCGGCGCCTCCGTTAACTTATGTTCAAAAACATACTATGCTGAGCAGGCTTAAGAAGTTTATACAACGGACAAACAACCTGCAGCTTTCATCCGGCCGTTCTTTAGGACGGTAACACCGCCGTTCCCGGAAACATATTTTATGTTTAGCGGGATGCGAAGGAGGAAAATGACCAATGCGGGCAGTTATCGCGACGGCAGGTTGGATGGACTCCCAAAGATGAGTAAAAAGATTTTGATTGACGGCAGG
Source organism: Eubacteriales bacterium (assembly GCA_041653135.1). Taxonomy (GTDB): domain Bacteria; phylum Bacillota; class Desulfotomaculia; order Desulfotomaculales; family Nap2-2B; genus 46-80. Next base: position 24,594 of record JBAZGB010000015.1, read on the forward strand.
AACTGCTTCGACCCCGGGATTTTGGCAAATAAACTACCATCCTGCAAACAGATGTGCGACAGGTTAACGTCTGACAGTTTTTGCCTGCTTACTCTGTCCCAAAGCGAGCAGTGGACTGACCTTCTTCAAAAAGTGAAGACCTGCGATATTCATTATGAACCCGGATATTACAGGGTCTTTGGAGGCAATGACCAGGCGCGCCTTTTTGTTTACCGGCAGGACAGCGAATTTGTTGTTTACCCCTTCCTGCTCAGAAAAGTTGATCACGGCGGTGAAATTCCAGCCGGGGAGAATTATTTTGACATAACCAGCCCTTACGGCTACGGGGGTCCCCTGACCTCACCCGGCGCTGATCAGCAAAACTTAAAAAGTTTCTGGCAAAGTTTTGGGCAATTCTGCCGGGACAGCAAAATTATCACCGAATTTATCCGTTTTCACCCCCTGATCCACAATCATGAGCAGGCAGCCGGTTACGTTGAGTCCGAAAGGAATTCAAGCGTAGTTTTTATAGACTTGTCACAGACCGAGGAACAGATCTGGTCCGGATACGATTACAGCTGCAGGAAGAATATCAAGAAAGCGGCCCGCAGCGGCGTCACCGTAATTATTGATCACACGCCGCGCTTTTTTTCTGACTTTTCCACGATTTATCGCCACACAATGGACAGAAACAACTCCAGTGATTTCTACTACTTTCCGGACAGTTTCTTTGATAAAATCCACCGCTTTCTGGATGGAAATTATCTGTACGCGCACGCCTTCCTGGAAGGAAAGCTAATTTCCACGGAGCTTTTGCTGTACGGCAGGACTTTCATTCACTCTTTCCTGGGGGGAACTCTCGCCGATTATTTCCCTTTCCGCCCGAACAACCTGCTTAAACACGAGGTCATCCTCTGGGCAAAAAGAAAGGGCATCGGATATTTCATTCTGGGCGGCGGCCGGAACGATGATGACGGTATTTTCAGGTACAAACAGACCTTTGCCAAAGAAAGCCTGGCAAATTACTACATAGGCAAAAAAATACATGACCAGGATACCGTCCGCCGGCTGACCGGCCTGACGGACGAAGAACAAAGACAAAAGGCGTTCTTCCCGCCTTACCGGAGGTGCTAAAAAAGATGAATTTAAAAAAAACAAAGCTATTCTTTAAAAGAGTTTTCGACATAGTCCTGGCCTTGTTCATCCTGATTTTTTTCAGCCCGGTTATTCTACTAATAATACTGGCGACAAAACTGACTTCCCCCGGGGAGGTTGTCTTTAAGCAAGAAAGGCTTGGACTAAACGGCAAAGTTTTTTGTATGCTCAAGTTCAGGAGCATGATCAGGGGCGCTCAACAAATGGGGTCGGGGATGTTCCTGGAGGAAAATGACGACCGGATCACACCGGTGGGAAAAATTCTTCGCCGGACCGGGCTTGACGAACTACCCCAGCTTTTTAATGTTTTAAAAGGCGAGATGAGCATAGTCGGCCCCAGGCCGGCGCCGGTTCATCACCTGGATAAGTATTCAGAGGACCAGAAAAAAAGGCTTTCCTTAAAACCCGGCATCACCGGCTGGGCCCAGGTCAACGGGCGGGTGGCCCTTTACTGGCCCGACCGGATCAAACTCGATCTCTGGTATATCGATAACTATTCATTTAAATTGGACCTGCTTATTTTATTCAAAACCGCCCTCTCGCCCCTGGACAGAAAAAGTTCCGTAGCCAGAACGGACCGGAAAGAAAAGGACCCATTCATGAAATATTAAAGGGTGATGAAAATTGGACCTGCGGGGCAGAACCATCCTGGTTACCGGCGGAGGGGGTTTCCTCGGCTCCCACCTCTGTGAGACGTTGCTGGAGCGCGGGGCGCGTGTAAAAACTATTGATAATTTTACATCGGGCAGGGCATCCAACCTTACCGGGATGCTGAAACGCCTGGAATTGATTGACGGCAGCATTGCCGACGAGTGTAAAGTGGAAGAAGCGAGCCGCGGTGTTGACACAGTGGTACATGCGGCCTTTCCGATAGCTTTGAGGCAGCGCTCCCTGGAAACTGGCGCCGTGACAGATGCGATGGCAGGCTTATTAAATCTCCTCAAAGAATCGGTAAAAAACCGGTCCCTCTTCATCTATATTTCTTCCATAGCAGTTTACGGCGAACAAAAATATATTCCCATCGACGAGAAACACCCTCTGGAACCTGTCCTGCTTTACGGAGCTGTAAAGCTTTCCGGAGAGCACTTCTGTTCCTCCATGGCCAGAAGCCACGGCCTGAAGGCTGTGGTTCTCAGGGTAGCGGATATATACGGGCCAAAAAACACAAGAATCAACCTTCCTGTACAGTTTCTGCTGGATGCCCTGAACGGCCGGCCTTTAAAAATATTCGGTTCCGGCAGACAGTCAAGGACGTACACTTATATAGACGATTATCTGAAAGCGGTCTGCGCCGTTTTAGCCGAGCCGGCCGCCGCCGGCCAGGTCTTTAACATTTCCAGCGGCAGGGCAGTTTCTGTCCATGATCTGGCAATACTTGCTAAAAAAATATCCGGCGGCAAGGTTGAGATAACTTTTGAAAAAGGGGAAACCGACGACAGGCAGCTGATCATCGACAACATACTGTCCAGGCAAGTTTTAAATCTTGGAGAGCCGGTAGGTCTTGAGGAAGGCTTGTCCGCAACCTGGAACTGGCTGCGGAATAACCCGCACTTTTATGAAATTTGACGCTCTATCTAAATTTTGCCTGGCGACAAGTTGACCAATGCACCAGTATTAAGCGCCCTCTTTACAGGGCGCTTTTTTAATAATTCACCGATAAACAGCCGGCTGAATAAAATGAACCGTCCGGGAGGTGGCCGAATGCCGAGAAAAGCTTTCTCTTTATTACTGACGGTGATAGCTGCCGTTGTTGCCCTTGTCTGTCTCTTAAACCCGGCTGTACTGGCCAGGTTTAATCTCATCCCGCCGATTACTGCGCCAATAACGCAATCCCCAGCCCCTGAAAAAGCTCCCCAGGGAAAACCTTTGAATATCTTAATTATCGGGCTAGATAAAGCTACTTCGATCAACGGGCCGCCCCGTCCTGCTCCCTGGCATTCCGATGTAATCATGCTGGTGCATGTTGATCCCGCCAGGCAGAGCATAAACTGTCTCTCGATCCCCAGGGATACCAGGGTATATATAAAAGGTCACGGCCTCGAGAAGATTGCCCATGCTCACGCTTACGGATCAATGCCCCTCACAATCGACACTGTCGAACAGTTTACCGGAATAAAGATTGACCGCTACATCAGCCTGGATTATGCCGTTTTTGCCCGCCTTGTCGACATGCTGGGAGGTATCGAAATCAATGTGCCAAAGGAGCTGAAAACAAAATACTTCGATTTTAAACCCGGAAGGCAGTTGATGAACGGTCGGCAGACATATGTATATATCAACAACCGGAGCGAACCAATGGCAGATTTAGACAGGATTAAAAGGCAGCATTATTTCTTTGCAGCCCTGTTGGAAACATTCAAGAAGCGCTCCTCGGCGCTGGACCTTGCCAGATTTTATTATGAAATTAGAAAAAACGCGGTTACCTCATTTACTTTTGCAGACGCAATGCAGCTGGCCATGTTTGCCGGACGCCTCAAACTGGAGGACGTGAATATTGAAACAGCGCCGGGGCACGCGGAATATATAGACGGCATCAGCTACTGGATAACCGATCAGGAAACCTTAAAACAACAGGAAAACAGATTATTCGAACCAACATAAAAAGGGAGCTTCATAAATGACAATGCAGGTACCCTTATCTCTGCCCGATCCGGGCGATCAGGAAATAGACGCAGTGCCAGCCGTGCTTAAAAGCCGATGGCTGAATATGGGGCCGGCAGCGGAGGCGGTTTAAAATAAGTAAAACATACGGGGCTGTCTTAGTCAGCGTTTTTCTTTTGACAATAGCGTTTCTTGAATTCCTCTTTATGGCGCCCGGTCTGCTGATGGCAAAGTTTCTTTACCTCAGTGACCCGCCGGAGAAGGTTGATGTGATCATTGCCCTGGGCAGCGAACCGGAAAGGGCGGGATACGCCGCGCACCTGTACGGACTTGGGTTTTCGGATACGATCATTATCACAGGCTGGGGATCTTCGGTTGACAGGATGGCAGAAAGGGCGGCACGGGAAGGTGTTCATAAGCAGGATCTCATTCTTGAGAAAGAATCAATCAGCACTTACCAAAATGCTCTTTATTCGAAAAAAATCGTTCTGCGAAATGGTTTCAGATCCGCAATAGTGGTTAGTTCGCCCTACCATATGAGAAGAGCGAAGATGGTCTTTGACAGAGTATACAGAAACAGCGGTGTAAAATTGCTGTACTGCCCAACTGGCCCGCTAAACGGCAAAACCTTAGACAAGAAGCTGGCCCGTATGGAATTTGTTAAACTCGTCTATTACTGGTTCAGATACTGGTAGATAGAATAGACATCCATGCCGCTAAAGCGGCGCCAACAGGAGAATGAAAATAGCATCATTAAGGGAGGGCAATGCCTTAAGTGCGATTTTGAGCCTTAATTCAAAGAACAAGTGAACCCGAGGATAAGCGAGGGAACTGTTTGAGGCGCATAGCGCCGAGTTTGACCGAGCCCGAGGGTGAACGAGTTCGTACAAGAATAAGAGGCGAACATGAGCACGTAGGCAGTTGACCTCCCTGATGCAAGTTAACTTCAAGTAATTTTCAGGATAGTCACCATAGCTTGAACTCAAGCGGCAGGGTGGCGTCATTGACGGTAACCAGCGTCCACGACTTTCTGCCGGAATCGGGCTGGATTGAAAACTCCCTGACGGCAGTGCTGAATCTCACATTTTGAATACTGTGATTGACAAGGATTTTCAATATCTCCGGAGGACGGTATTCCGAAGGGACCCGTCCTTTAGTTTTTTTAGTAATTTTTCCCTTGATCTGATTCCCCTGCAGTGTAAAAACAACGTCGTAGGCAAGCAGCGCTTCCCGGTCAAAGTATTCAACAACCTCCCCTTGAGCTACGCCTGTTAATGGGACCATGATTTCCAGAGTTTTTAGCGAATGGTCGGGAATAAATGAAGGCGGTTCTGGATATAAAGGTACAATTGCATTTTCACGGACGAACAGGGGAAGGTTGGCGTCTTCGGAGGCATTGGTCTGAAATACCCGGTCTCCCTCAATTTTATTCCCGTTCCACCATGAATACCAGACGCCCGGTGGAAGATAGAACATGCGGGTGGGCGCAGTATCCATCAGCGGAGCAAGAAGTAGGTACGGCCCTATTAAAAATTCCGTCTCGTAAAATTCGGGATTGAGCGCACTCTCAGTCGGAGTGTGATAAAATATCGGCCTCATGATTAGCTGGCCGTTTTGGGTCGCCCCATACAAAAGGGAGTAAAAATACGGGAGCATCTGGTAACGCAGTTTTATAGCCTTGCGTGCGCTGATTTCAACCTGTTCGCCAAACGACCAGGGTTCCTGATCTTTCGTATTTCTCCTTGTGTGCGTCCTGGAAAACGGAAAAAACGCCCCCTGGAGGATCCAGCGCTCATACAACTCGGGGGTTGGTTCCCCGTAATAACCCCCTATATCCGGACCGGCAACCGGCTGTCCGGAAAGCCCGAGATTTAAGATCATCGGGATGCCGGCCCTCAAATGCTCCCAACTGCTGTAATTGTCGCCCGTCCAGGCCACAGCATACCTCTGTCCCCCCAAATAGGAGGATCTGGTCAGAATATAAGGCAGGCGGATAACTTTTAATAGCCCCTCGTAAGTCGCTTTGGTCATCAGCATGCCGTACAGGTTATGAACTTTCTCATGAAAAAGCATTTCTGCCCCGGAGAGTTTTTGAATCGCATCACAGGGAAGGGTGCGCCGCAGATCAAAGGTGGAAGGCTCGTTCATGTCACACCAGATGCCGTCCACACCGGGTCTGACAAATTCAGAAATCATCTCTCCCCACCATTTCTGAACGGATGGATCGAGGAAATCGGGGAAAAGGCTCGGGCCGGGCCAGACGCTTCTTGTAACATACCCCCCGTCTCTGTTGACCAGAAAAACTCCCTTACTTAACCCGCTGTCGTACGGTTTATAACCAGGTTCTAACTTCAAACCGGGATTGACGATGGTTATTACTTTAAATCCCCCGGCATGCAGATCGTTAATCAATTCACGATAGTCTTTAAAACCTTCCCCCCAGGTAAAGCTCTTATAGTGTTCCATATAATCTATATCAAGGTAAATAGCGTCACAGGGGATATCCCTGTCTCTGAAAGAAGCTGCTATCTCGCGGACGCGCGCGGAAGGAGCATAGCTCCAGCGGCTTTGCTGGTATCCTAAAGACCATTTTGGCAGCGGGACCAGCCTGCCAGTCAACGATGTCAACTGCTCCATGACTTCGGGAAGGGTTGAGCCTAGAAGGATAAAGTAATTCAGTTCCAGGTCGCGTACATAATAGGATATCTTTTTGCCGTCTTCGGAAAACTTGAACACGGAGTAACAGGGGTTGTCAAAAACAAGGCCGAAGGCCGGCCCATCAACGTACTGGCAAATTACGACCGGGTACGACTGGTATAGCGGGGTGGTGCCCATCTTGTACATCAGAGGAGCCATGTTCCACATAACAATAGTCTGCCCGGCTTTGTTCATCGGAGGAGTATTCTCGCCGAGTCCGAATACTCTTACCTCACCCGGGCGGGACAGCTGTTTTTTGACGATGAGCCAATTTCTCTTGATTTGCGGGTGGGAAACCTGGGTTAAAACCGGTTCGGCATCCATCAGATAAGACAGCGTCCCGTTTCCCTGGTCGTACAGAATACTGGCTTCCCTGCCGTCGGAAAGCATCAGGTTGAAACGGATGGCCTCTTTTACCCGTTCAACATCCCATCCAACTTCAGTTGCACTGTCAAAATCGACTGCCCAGGATCTTTCCATCAGCCAGGGTTCGCTTCTGAGTTCGTGATTAAGATAAACCCAGAAGATTCCCTTGCCGAAAGGGCTGCAGATCATTTTCTCTGTCTTATTTATAGCCATCTTCAGTTAACCACGCTTTTTACAAGTATACTGCTTGTTTATGCTATAATCCAGTGCCGGATTTGTATTTATCAACATGCTATGAGAAATTGGAATATTTTGTGTCTGCAGCACCCGTACCAGTGATTTTTTGAAAACGCGCAGAATACTTGTAAAGCAATAAAAATTTTTGAGTCCGACAACCCTTTTTTGGAGAAAATAATAAAAAAAGATGGAGGATTTTTTGATGAATCTTAATCGGGCACGCCAGATACTAAATTCGGATGATACTATTACCGTACTTCTTGACGGCTCGCCTGTCTGGATTGAAAGCGTGAATAAAAGCGGCCTGGCCAGGATCAATTCTTTGGACGGCAGGGGAAACATTAAAAACGTATCGGTCCTCGATCTCATCGAAGCCTGAGCCAGCATTAAGGCAAACAATAAGTCAAATAAGGGGTAAGGCTTGACTTTTGACTTCCCAGCCTTACCCCCTGCTACGCGATAATGTTCATGGATCGGCAAATAAAACAAAACCAGTATGGGACGTTTTACAGATCAGCAACAAATTAGTTATTTATCTATCTTTTTTCTCCGCTGTTTAACACATTCTGAAAGCAAGTATTCTATCTGTCCGTTGATGGAACGAAAGTCGTCCTCAGCCCAAGCGGCTAATTCCTTCCAAAGGGAGGGAGATAATCTCAACAGGATTTGTTTTTTATCTTTTTTATTATCACCATTTCCCAATAGGTATCCCCCTCACTAAAAATGAAAAGGTTTTATTTATTAGTATTTTCCGCTTCAACAATCATTTCTTGATGATAACTTGTTGCAAATTTTAGTATATAGAGCCACTGTTGACAATAGGCTGGGGATCCTTATTTCCACATAGGACAACCAGTAGATTACTGACCATAGCTGCCTTGCGTTCTTCATCTAATTGTACGATATCTTTTTCGCTAAGCTTGGCAAGAGCCATTTCCACCATTCCCACGGCGCCCTCAACGATCATCTGTCTTGCGGCAATAATAGCTGAGGCTTGCTGCCTTTGCAGCATAGCGGCAGCGATTTCCGGAGCATAGGCTAATCAGAGTCTTTGACTATCCTGAATTTGCCAATGCCTTGAGAGAAGAAATTCGCTCTCATGCAGAGACAATGGCCAGGAAAAAGATCTTGAGATCGAGTTTATCAGAAAGATCAAAGCCTTTCGCAAGGAGGAGCGCATCAAAGAGATCCTGAAAGAACGTGGGACACATCCCGGTCTGGCGCATATCTTTTCAGCGATGGAGACATGCACAAGCTACAAACCCTGGCATGACAAAACTACCGGCAAGACATCTTTAAAATATGATTCGGGCAAGTGTCTTTTTTTAAAATATTTTTGAGACATTATAATACACTATCACACCGTAAAAAAAGAAATCGGTTTCCGATTCCCTCCTTTTTCGTGGATTTCGATTAGTTTTGTTTGACTACCCTCTGGACAGTAACGGATAGGCTTCTATTATTTTATTTTTATCTGTTTCTAGCTTGTTTTAATTACATTTTTTTGTTAATCTTTTTAGTTGAGGAAGGTTGAATTTGGTTATTGGAATTTTAACTTTAAAATTATACCTTGGAGAAGCAAACTCTTTAAAGGAAAAACGCCGGGTTTTAAAAAGTCTTTTGGATAAATTAAAAGCCCGTTTTAATATTTCGGTGGCGGAAGTGGACACCCAGGATGCTTGGCGTTTTTCTACCATAGGTATTGCTTTTGTAAGCAATGATGGGGCCTACACAGAGCATACGCTAACGGCAGTGATAAATTTTATTGAAAAACTGGGCAGGGTGGAGATAACAGAGGTTTAGTCAGAAAAAATATACATTTGAAGGAAGAAAGGTTAAGGAAAAAAATGCGGAATAAAATTAATTTTGGGCTAAATTGTTTTCAGTTTATTTGTGTGCTTATTTTAGCGGTTTCCGGGCTGGTCAGGTGGTTGGTCCTGTCTTCCGGGTATGGTTATGGGTATCAAGGAGGTAGATTTTTAAATAATATTAATCCACCGGTATTTATCTTTGACCGCCACACTTGGGGAGATATCCACCAGTGGACGGCGGTTATTTTCCTGGTTTTAATTGTCCTCCACCTTATCTTACACTGGCGCTGGATAACGGCCATGTTTAAAAATTTCTTCCTGTCTAAATAAAAATCTTGACCGCAAAATTTAAGCAGTTTATACTTAACTAGATAAATAATTAATTAACTTAACATTTACCTAAACTATATTTTAGAGGGAGAATTTTGGAGACGGAAAAATTTTCTTTTTATTTTAAAAAAATAGATGAACTTATGCGCCAATTGGTCCGGCGAATTCATATCAAACTAAGAAATAACCTGGTTAAGGGGATTACCGGCAGCCAGCTTTTTGTTTTAAAAACCATTTATAAAAGCAAGCAAATGACTGTTTCCGCCGTGGCTGAAGAAATAGGCGTTTCCTTAAGTGCTATCACTGCTTTTATTAACAAGCTGGCCAAGGCAGGTTTTGTACGGCGTCTAAGGGATGAGGGCGACCGCCGTCTGGTCTGGCTTACCGTCACTCCCGAGGGGGCGAAAATATTAAAGGTTTGTCTGGCGGGACGGGAGCAGATTTTGATGAAATACTTAGGACAACTGCCAGAGGAGGACCTGGAGCAGTTAGGAAGAATTTTTGAAAAATTACTGGAAATTTTGCGAGAGGAAGAAGTTAAAGAAAAAGGTTTGGCCTGCCAGGAAAAATAATTTTAAAAATATTAGAAAATATTAAAATTTACGTAAACCAGAAATTTTTTAAGGGGGCACGTTTAAAAATGCCGGGAAAGAAACAGTTAAGGTTCATTCTACTGGCTGTAATTACCTTAGGAGCTTTTTTGAGCTTAGTGGTAAGCAGCGGGTGCAGCAAAAAGCCGGTAGTTGAAACATCTGCCGAAGCTAAACTGCCAGAAGTTAGTACTGTTTTAGTAAAAAAAAGTTCTTTAGACAATCAATTTATTTTTCCGGGGGTCGCGGCGGCTTTGCAGTCAGCAGATATTGTAGCTAAAGTACCGGGTAAAGTAGCGGCTGTGCAGGTTGATTTAGGAAGCAAGGTTGCCGCCGGTCAAGTGCTGGTAACCTTAGAAAATAAAGATTTAGCTGACCGGGTGCAGCAAGCTCAGGCCGGCATTGAACAGGCGCAAGCCGCCGGTAAAATGGCTCAGGCTGCCTTACAAGCGGCAGAATCGGGTCTGGCCACTGCCCAGACAAGTTTTGAGGTGGCCGAGGCTAATTACAAAAGAGGACAAGAGTTATTAGCTGCGCAGGCCATTCCAGAAGCGGTCTTTCAGGCGGAATACGAATTAACGTATAAACAGGCCAAAGAGCAGGTGGAAAAAGCCTTGCCGGCGCAGGTGAAGATTGCCCAGGCCCAGGCAGACCAAGCACAGGCAGGCCTAAAAAGTGCCCAGGCCAGTTTATCTTTAGCCCGTACGGCTTACGAAGACAGCTTTATTCGCGCTCCCTTTAGCGGCGTGGTGGCCGCCCGGAATATTAATCCTGGTGAGATGGCTTCCCCTGCCGTACCCGTAATCTCGCTGGTAAACTTAAATAAAGTAGTAGTAAAAGTAAACATTGGGGAAGAACTAATCAACAAGTTAGTGGTAGGTAAAAAGGTGCCCGTAAAAATTAAGGCGGCATCAGCAAAGCCTTTTAGTGGGACGGTAGTTAATGTTGCTGCCTCGGCCGACCCTCAGATTAAAACCTACCCGGTAAAACTGCATCTAGATAACCCGGCCCACTTAATTAAACCCGGTATGTTTGCGGAAGTAAACCTGGATTTAGAACAGCCAAAATCTTTATTGCTTTCTATTGAAGCAGTGGTAAAAGACCAGCAAGATAGAGATATTGTCTGGGTGGTTAAAGAAGGGATTGTTAAATCCAGGCTGGTAAAAATAGGAGATTCAGACGCCAAGCAGGTGGTTATTCAATCAGGTTTGGTGGAAAACGAAGAAGTGGTGGTCGCCGGACAGGAAGGCCTAAAAGAAGGACAAAAAGTAACGGTTAAGCGCCAGTAGAACAAGCATCTTGCCTGTTGGAAGGGGGCAGGCATCTAGTTCGGTTGTCGGTTATCGGACATCGGTCGTCAGGAACTATTCTTAAGCTTTATTTTTCTCCTGACGCCTAAGTCCTACTTGCCGCTGTTCAATTAACCGCCACAACGAATTAATCTTAAGACTTTGAGGTGAAGTTAAGTTATGAAATTAGCCGAAGTGTCCATAAAACGCCCTCTTTTAGTAGCGGTGCTGGTAACGGCGGTGCTTATTTTAGGGGGCATTTCTTTTAGCCGCTTAAGCATTGACTTATTACCGGAAATGAAGGTTCCGGTGGGAGCAGTAATTACCAGTTACCCCGGTATAAGTCCTCAAGAAGTGGAAAATCAGGTTACCCGGCCGCTAGAATCAGTGTTAAGTACGGTAAATGATTTAGATAGTATTACTTCTACTAGCAGCGTAGGGCAATCGGTAATCATCGTCATGTTTAACTGGGGTACGGATATGGATTTTGCGGCTTTGCAAATGCGGGAAAAAGTAGATTTAATGAAAAGATTTCTACCCCAGGATGCCGAAGCACCCATGGTGCTTAAGATGGACCCCAATATGATGCCTGTTATGCAGATAGCCTTATCTAGTGCAGACCTGGTTCATTTACAAAAACTTACGGACGACGTAATTTCTCCCAGGCTGGAAAGAGTAAGCGGCGTGGCCAGTGTTAGTGAAATGGCTAAGGTAGAGCGCGAAATTCACGCTTGGGTTGACCCGGTTCGCTTAGAAGGTTACGGTCTTACCTTAAACGGACTGGTGGCTGTCTTAAAGGGAGAAAATTTAAATGTTTCCAGCGGGGAAATAAGGCAGGGCAAAAAAGACTTGCTGGTCCGGGTAACCGGAGAGTTCCAAAGCATAGATGAAATAAAGCAAGTGGTGGTAAGTAATCAGGAGGGCGTCCCCATTCACCTGGGGGAAATAGCCCAAATAGAAGACGGACATAAAAAAACCACCCAGTTAAGCCGTGTAGACGGACAGCGCAGCATTGCTTTAATGATTAATAAACAAAGCGGCACCAACACAGTGGCAGTGGCCAATAATATCCGCAAGACGATAGCGCAACTGGAAAAGGAATTGCCTGGGGTAAAGTTTAATATAATGATGGACCAATCAATTTTTGTTCGCAATTCTATTAACCACGTTTTCCGGGAAATCATTTTAGGAGTGGTTTTAGCTGTTTTTATTATCTGGTTGTTTTTACGAAATTTACGTAGTACTTTAATTATCGCTACTTCTCTTCCCGTTTCCCTGATCGCCACCTTTATTCTTTTATATTTTAGTGATATGACCTTAAATCTTATTTCCATGGGCGGCCTGGCCATTGGGGTAGGTTTAATTGTGGATGATTCTATTGTGGTGCTGGAAAATATTTTTCGTCATCGCTCAATAGGCTCAGGTTTAATTGAGGCCGCCAATGTAGCCACCGATGAAGTAGCCGGCGCCGTAACTTCTTCTACTTTAACCACCATCGCCGTATTTTTACCCATTGTATTTATTCAAGGATTGGCGGCGGAGATTTTTAAGCCAATGGCCTACACGGTAAGTTTTTCTGTTCTCGCCTCCCTGATCGTAGCTTTTACCATTGTTCCCCTTTTGGCTTCGCGCCTGCTCATCTTTAAAAAAGAACCCGGCGCGGAAAAGAAAATGGAAAATCCAGAACGCTTGCGGGACAACTGGTTTGAACGTTTGAAAAATGCCTACCGGCGCCTTTTAACCTGGGCTTTAGGACACCGCCGCCAGGTGATAATTTTAGTAGTAGTTCTTTTTGCTTTAAGCTTAGGCGGTGCGGCCCTGGTGGGAGCAGAATTTTTTCCCAACACAGACCAGGGGTACGTAAACGTTAACATTGAAATGCCCAAAGGAACCTCCCTGACGGAAACAAGCCGGGTAGTTAATAACGTGGAAGGATCAGTTAAGGAATTTTCTCAAGAGATAAAGGCTATTTATACCGGGGTGGGTTATACCGGCAACGAAGCCATGGGAGGTACTTCGGCTTCTGATTTGGCCCAGGTAAACATAGAACTGGTAAAGAAAAATGAACGTACCTTGTCGGCAGATGAAATGGCAGACAAGATAAGGCAAAAGATTGGTACCATTCCCGGGGGAAAAATTAAAGTTACGGCCCAAGACCCGACTATGCAAAGTATGCCCGGCATGACTGCGGTAGAGGTAAAAATTAAAGGAGATGACCTGGCGGTTCTGAGCCGGCTGGAAAAAGAACTGGTAACGTTAGTGGAAAAAACGCCGGGCACACGAGATGTAAGCAGCACCTTAAAAGAAGGACGGCCTGAGGTCCAGGTGCTGGTTGATCGTAATCGAGCAGCCATGTATGGTTTAGCTCCAATGGAAATAACTTCTACCGTACGGACGGCCATTGATGGGGTAGTGGCTACAAAGTACCGCACCGGTGGTGAAGAAGTAGATTTACGCGTGCAGCTGGCTGCCGGGTCAACCCCAACGTTAAACGAACTGGCCAATTTAATGATCTCCTCCCCGACGGGTACAAAAGTACCCCTGGCCCAGGTAGCCGACTTAAGATTGGCTGTGGGTCCTAACGAGATAGAGCGCGAGGACCAGACCAGGATGGTAACGGTAGGAGCAAATTTGGAACCTGGAAAAAACTTAAGTAGCGTAATTAAAGATATAAAGGACCGCTTGCCCTCGCTTGCTTTGCCCCCCGGCTATACGGTGGAGTTTGGCGGCGAACAGGAGATGATGAGTGAAGTATTCCAAAACCTGATTTTAGCTTTGATTCTAGCTATTGTGCTGATTTATTTAATTATGGTGGCTCAGTTTGAATCAACGCTTTACCCTTTTATCATCATGTTTTCAGTGCCTGTTACTTTAATTGGCGTGGTAGCCAGTCTTTTAATTACCGGCCGGGCCTTTAGTGTCCCGGCCTTTATCGGGGTAATCTTACTGATGGGGGTTGTCGTCAAAAACGCTATTATTTTAATTGACTACGTGAATAAATTACGCCAACGGGGCTTAAGCCGGAACGAAGCCTTGCTTACGGCTGGTCCCATTCGGCTGCGGCCTATTTTAATGACCGCGCTCACGGTTATCCTGGCCATGTCTCCTTTGGCTTTAGGAATTGGAGAAGGAGCGGAAATACAAGCTCCTATGGCTACCGTGGTCATTGGCGGGCTCTTGTTTTCCACCTTAATTACCCTGGTGTTGGTACCGGTAATTTACACCATATTTGACGACTGGAAGGAAAAATGGTCGGCCCGGCGCCCACGCCGCTTGACCGTTTCTGGCTTGGGTGAGGCTGATGATTTACATCAAGAAAGATAAGGAGAAATGCAAAATATATTCGGTATTCGGTAGTGACAATTATAATTTTGCTAATTTAAATATAAATGATCAGGGTTAATAACTGGAGGTTATCGGGAGGTTAAACGTGAAGAACAAAAAGCTGCTCATTGTAGTAATTCAAATAATGATTGCCGTAGTTGTCTTTGTTACTTATTATTATTGGCATATGAACCATTATTATGTGATTAGTGAAGATGCCCGCATTAACGGCGATATTTATAAAGTAAGTCCTTTAGTAAGCGGCAAAATCTTAGAAATCAGGGTTAACGAAGGTGATTTTATCCGAAAAGATGGTATTGTTGCCCGCCTTGATAACAGTACCCTGCCTGCCTATGCTGACCCTGATTTAACTACGGTGAAGTCCCCTGCTTCTGGTTTGGTAATTAAAAAAACAGCTCAGGTGGGAGAAGTTGTTGTTCCGGGCCAATCTATAATTATGTTAATAGATCCCAATAATTTATACGTTACCGCCAATATCGAAGAAACAAAAATAAACCGCATCCAGCCAGGCCAGCGGGTAGATGTTACGATAGATGCTTTACCAGACCGTAAATTTATCGGCAAAGTAGCTTCTGTTGATGAGGCCACTATGGCTACCTATTCTTTACTACCGACGGCCAACTCCAGTGGCAATTTTACCAAAGTAGTTCAGCGAATTCCCGTAAAAATTTTTTTAGACCAGCAAAACTTGAAGTTAAATAATAAATCTCTTTTGCTGGGCATAAACGTAACAGTAAAAATACACGTTCGTTAAAAAGGAGGCCGGATGTTGCAAACGGGGGAAAATAACCCGGTTGCGCCGGGTTCTTTTTGGCTACCTTTATTTACCGTAGTTTTAGGGGCTTTTGCGGCCATTTTAAATAACAGCTCTATTAACGTGGCAATCCCCAAGTTAATGACTATTTTTGGGGTAGATACTGATAGGATTCAGTGGGTCGTAACCACTTATATGTTAACCTCGGGAGTAGTTATTCCGGTAACGGGGTTTTTGGGTGATTACCTGGGAAGTAAAAGATTGTACATAATTGCCTTGTCTGTTTTTACTTTAGGCTCTCTTTTATGCAGCCTGGCCTGGAGTTTAAACATAATGATTATTGCCCGGATAATTCAAGGCATTGGCGGCGGGGTAATTATGCCGGTAAGCATGGCCATCATTTACAAAATTGTCCCCCGGGATAAAATAGGCACCGCTTTAGGTGTTTGGGGTATTGCTGCTATGGCAGCTCCGGCTATTGGACCAACTTTGGGAGGCTATATTATTGACCATTTAAGCTGGCACTTTGTTTTTAGCCTAAATATACCGGTTGGTATATTAGGAATACTTTTAGCTGTTTTTCTTTTGCCTTCTGAAAAACCACATTTGGAAAGAAAGTTTGATTTTTGGGGCTTTGTTTTAGTAATCGGAGGATGTTTTGCCTTTTTGCTAGCTCTAAGTCAGGGACACAAAGAAGGTTGGACCTCCCAATATATAGTTAACCTTCTGCTGGGAGGCTCTTTTGCGTTAATTTTATTTGTTTTCGTGGAACTGGAGCAAGATAATCCCATTCTGGATATTCGCATCTTAAAAAATAAAATTTTTTCTTTAAGCGTTGTAGCCTCAGGCTTAATAACGATCGGTCTTTTTGGGGGTGTTTTTTTAATTCCCTTATTTACCCAAAACATACAGGGGCTGACGCCTCTGCAAACCGGGCTGCTTTTAATGCCGGCAGCTATTGTAACAAGTTTAATAATGCCTTTAAGCGGTATTCTATTTGACCGGATAGGATTTTTTATTCCCGGCCTTTTAGGGCTGCTTGTTACCGCTTGGGGAACCTGGGAATTACATACACTTAGCTTAGAAACCAGCATGCGGCACATTCAATTTATCATGATCATCAGAAGTATTGGGATGGGACTGGCGACGATGCCCATTACAACGGCAGGCATGAATACAGTTTCAAATTTAAAAATAGGCGAAGCCTCAGCTCTAAGCAATGTAATTAGACAAACAGCCGCATCTTTTGGGGTGGCGTTGCTTACCTCTATCCTGCAACAAAGACAAATATTTCACGCCACCAGGCTTTCCGAAGCGGTTTCAGTATCTTTGCCAACAGCAAGTAGTATCATCAACCAACTCGGCCAGCAAATGGGTTTGGGAGGAGAAGGGTATAAGTTTGGGTTAGGCTTATTAACCATGCAGGTACAGCGGTTAGGTTTTACCCAGGCGATTGACGATACTTTTCTTATAGCTACTTTATTTGTCGTGGTGGCCATTCCTTTTGTTGTTTTAATGAAACAGCGCAGTTAAGACAGTTGGTTAGATTAGTTAATTAATATAGTTAATAAAATACTTTTCACTTCTAAATTAATACCGCATTAGTTTTCCTATATTTTACTTAATTTTGAATATCCCAGTAAAAACGTTTTTTAAACCTTTCCAGAATGTTAATTACTTTTGCGCCAAAAATTATTATAAAAAGGACGTTGGCCAGGGCATGGGTAGCGTCCCAGATGACGGCGTTGGCTAAAGTGTAAAGATATGTTTTTAAGGTTAAGGGGAAGAAAAAGCTGGTCCAAAACCAAACGTTAATGATTATTCCGTATAGCCAGCCCCACAAAAAGCCAAAGATAACCAGGATAATAATACTGGTTTTTGGAGAAAGGTTAAGTTTGCGCAGCCAACCTGCGGTAATTCCCACCAGCCCCCAAGTAAACATTTGGTATGGCGTCCACGGTCCGTGCCCTAAAAAAAAATTAGAAATTAGGGCCGTTAAAGAAGCTGCCATAAAGCCGGCTATCGGAGCAAAAACGTAACCGCTGCAAATAATAAAAAAGGTACAAGGCTGAAAATTCAGCATAGCGGCAAAAGGAAGGCGGGAAAGGGCGGAAATAGTTCCCAGCATAGAAACCAGGGCTATTTCTTTGGCTCCTTTAGCCGACCTTTCAAATTCGTACCAAAAACCAAGTACGCTTAGGCCGACAAAAATGGTGGCGACCAGGTCCCAGTTAAAAGGACCCGCGTTAGGGTCAAAAATACTTCCTTTGAAATACAAAGGAGCCAAGTAAATAAAAGCTTCCAGGCAAAAAATTAAAACGGCGATGATTATCCGCATTAACTTATAATTTTAACGTAATCATAATTTGGTAATATTTGCATTCTAAAACCCTCCTAATAATTAAATTTTTTTAATTATTATCTAACTCGGTAACATTTTGAAATTCAAGTAAGTCTAAGGCTTCTTCAACCGTTAAAATATCCTGTGGCACACCATACTTTTCAAAACCCTGCAGGACCCGGTTTACCTGAGGGGAAAATAACAAGGCCCGGGAAAGGACTTCTTTTTTATGACCATCTACCACAACCTTTCCTTCGCTTAGTAAAATGATGCGTTCGGCGTGGGCGGCCGCCATTTCTACATCATGGGTAACCACAATGACGGTATTACCACGCTGCCGGTATTCTTTTAAACACTGCATCAAGCTGGTTTTTAAGCCGTGGTCCATGCCCCGGGTAGGTTCATCTAAAATAAGGACCTTTGGTTCGGCTACTAAAACAGAAGCAAAGCTACCCGTTGTCCCCCCCCGATTAAAAAGCGAGGGTACTGCTTTTTATAATGGGTTAAATTAAACTGCCGCAAAGTATTATTTACCCGGGTAGCTATATTTTCAAAACCCAAGCTTTTCAAGGTAAAAGCTATTTCTTCTTCCACGGTGTCGGCAAAAAGATGATCGTTTGGGTTTTGAAAAACATAACCTACCTGTCGGGCAAGCTCAGCTACCGTAAGTTTTTTTATATCCTGTCCGTTCACCAGAACCTTGACTTTCCCGGGTTTTAACAGTCCGTTAAAATGTTTAACCAGGGTGGTTTTGCCGGAAGCGTTGCGGCCCATAACGGCAATAAACTCTCCCTGGCAAAGACGTAAATCTATCCCTTTAAGAACCATTGGTTCTTTTTGATAGGCAAACCAAAGCTTTTCTACTTCTATTGCCGGAATCCCGGACGGTTTCTTATTTATCCGGGAAGATGGCTTTTTGACGGCCCTAAAAAAGGCTTCCAGTACAGTCCGCTCCTCCTTGACGGTTAAAGGCAGACCATTTACCTGGTGACCCGCTTTAATAAGCTTTTGCGTCAGGGTAATCAGGGGAGGGAAGCCAAAGCCAATCTTATCCAGCTTTTCGTATTGCGAACGCATAATTTTTGCCGGTTGACCGTCGGCAATAATTCTTCCCTGATCTAAAACAATCAGCCGGTCTACCAGGTGCACTACCCGGTCCAGGCGGTGTTCCACTAAAATTACCGATAAGCCTAACTCATCATTTAAACGGGAAATGATATCCAGCACATCTTCCGCTCCTTGAGGGTCAAGTTCAGAAGTAGGTTCATCCAACACCATTATTTGGGGTTTTAAAGCCAGCACGGAAGCAATGGCTACTTTTTGTTTTTCTCCACCTGAAAGCTCATGCAAAGAACGATAACGTAAAGAAGCAATGCCCACCGTATCCAGTGCTTTCTCCAGACGTTTACTTATTTCGGTGCGTGGTAATCCTAAATTTTCCAACCCAAAAGCAATTTCTCTTTCTACGTCTGTAGTAACCAATTGATTTTCTGGATCTTGAAAAACCAGACCTACCCGGGTAGCCAATTTGGCTATAGAGTAGTTTATGGTTACATATCCTTCCACTTCTACCGTCCCACTTATCCTACCGCCGTAAAAATGAGGGATTTATTCCGTCTGGTCCCCCTTAATCCCTTCAATAGTTTCAATATAGCTTCCGGCCATTTCAATTTTAGCGGCTTGTTCCAGAGCATCTCCCGCCGTGGCGCCTACCCTTACTTCTATTTTTCGGTCAAAAACTACCTCTTCGCCAAAGTTTTTAGTGCCTGTTATGCGCACGGTCATTTGCTCTTTGGAAGGAAGCCTGACAAAGCTATAAACCGGCCCAACCAGGGAAAGTAAGAAGAACAGTAAAACAAGCGCCGGAAGAAGGGGCGCTTTTTTAAACCGGCAAAAAAAGGTTTTGATTAAAAGTAACCAGATATTTCAAGCCAGCACTTATTCCTTTTGCCAACTGAGCTTTTACCCTACCATTCACGCTATTTTCCTCCCAGGAAAAACGTTTTTTGAATCTTTAAAGACATCTGCCCGTCTAAGGCTAAAATCTACCAAAATGTTCCTCTTCTTTCTGAGACCAAAACTATTCTTTTACTATCTTCCTTAACATTGCTACGCACTCGGCCCTGGTTGCTCCGGTTTGAGGCTTAAAAATATTTCCTGGATAACCCCCCGGATAATTTCTTGCGTTATGGCTCTGGATACTGCTTCTTTTGCCCAGGCAGAAATTTTGCCTTGGTCGTTAAAACGGGCTAAAATTTCCTCAACTGTAAGTATTCACTAAACCAGCATTTTATAGTATGGTGAGGATCCCGTCTTTATGTTTCAGTTCCCGATACTCTTCGTTAAATCCCCTCCGTGCACCGCTGCCAAAAGTAACATTGTAGGTATACTGTTGCCGCTGACAACATTTGAACCAAGTCTGCCAGAGATAAATGGCCACAAAAAGACAAGACTAAATGGACCAAAACCCACGGAAATAAATAAACATAACATAAAAAATGGCTACCTAATA
>JBAZGB010000016.1:0-41747 GCA_041653135.1 Eubacteriales bacterium
TTATTACAATTGGTTTTGGTAGGTTTATTGAGGTGTTCCTTCTTTTTGCTTTTTTTAAGCAAATACCAGCACTTTTTTAAAAACTTTCCCCCAATTGGCTATTGACATTTAACCGCTGGACTTTTTTTGAACGATATGGGTGAGTTTCATTGAATTGGACTTGAATAGAATTGCGGCCACCACCCGGTTACCGGGGGTTTTTACTATTTGACATATGACTGATCCGCCTGGTCTTTCCCGAGCGTAGTCGAGGGGCCGGGTTCAACAGGACTGAACGAGACCAACGGCAAACCTAAATCACGCACTTTTTTGAGCAAGCCGTGCAACGCAGCCTGGTCAATTACCGGACCGGTTAAAAGCGTATCGCCGTTATCTTCCAGCGTGATGGTCAGGCCGCCAAACCAGTCTGTCCATTGAACACCTAAATGACCCTTAAGCCTGATTTGATAGATCAGGGGTTTACTTGGATCAGGTTTTAGGTCTGGTTTGTCTGACATTACTCTCCACCTCCTTTCGCGGCCAGTCATAACAGGATGTGCCGCGGGTTCAATATACCTACAAGATACTCATACTATAGCTGCAGTACCGTATCAGCGTATAGACACTTAGGTGTTGTTTTGAAGTTGTTTTAAGAAGAAAAAAAAGAAAGCTTATTCAGGATATTAATCATGAAACACCTGAACAAACTCAGCAAGAAACCCTACTTTTATGAAATTATGCAAATTGTGACCTTCATACTCTCGCTATTGTGCTTAAGGGACTTCTATTCTGTTTTTTCTTGTATTGGCCATTTCCACGCAAACCAAATAATTAGTAGATGAAAAACCGCTTCTATTGATTGATAATAGATATAATAGTACCATATTTTACCTGGTACAAAACGTGTAATTATTATAAGGACTATATGTAGAAAACTAACGATAATATTTACCCACCGGTTTATGCCAGGGTTTAGAATCAGTGAGAGTAAAATCATAATTGCTGGAATAGACATTAATATTGCAGCTGCAAACAAAAAACTTTGATTAATTGTCATTCCACCTACGATACCTGAAATAATCTGCTCGGGAATTTCAGGTTGAAACAGTGTTTTAATGTCAGCGTAAACATAGATAAACATTACTGCAATCCATAAAGATGATAGTATTATCTTGACATTAACCTTTTCATTTTGAAGTGCTTTTTTTGTATTCATGATCCTTCTCCCAATTTGCGTATAAGATAAATTCAGCAGAGCGGCTATCATAACAAACCCAGCTCGCGGGCGCGGGCTACGGCTTCAGTGCGCCTTTGAACCTGCAGCTTGTCATAAATTCTGCGGTTATGCCCTTTGACAGTATCCAAGGCCAAAAAGAGCCTCTCGCTTATCTCATGGTTCGAAAGCCCTTGGGCAATAAGCTGTAGAACTTCCAGCTCCCGTTGGCTCAATGGCTCAATAAGAATCTGGGTATAAGATAAGCAAGCTTTCTCCTCGCTCTTCCGCTTCTCGGCTTCAAACACAGCCAGCAGTTTACTTGTATAATCCGTCCTAATTCCAAGGGCAGCTGCTCCGGACAATAGCCTGGCCATGATCATGCCTTCGTCGGCAAAAATACGGATGAAGCCGCCCGGTTCTGCCAGCGCAAGAGCGTCACCCAGCAGCTGCCCGGCTTTTCCCTTTTCGCCATGGGCATGCAGAGCGACTGCCTGCAGAACCATGACCTTAAGCCGTTCATCCTTCCAACCCTTTGCCTCCGCCTGCCGGCGCAATAACTCCAGCGCCGTCAATGCTGCGGAAGTGTTTCCCTGAGCAAGGTGTACCCGCGCCTGGCTGATGGGGAGTTCGTGCGTCCGGGCCAGGTGAGCGGCTGCCTCCGGATTGCCATGGTAAAGCAGCGTAAGTACTTGTGCGGCGGCAACCTCAGGAATCAGACGCATGAGGTTATGCTGTTGCGCCAACTGACGGGCTTGACCCAAAATAACGGCTGCGCCCGCCGCATCTTTACAGGCAAGTTTCAGGCGGGCAAGCAATACCTCGCCGGCAATGAATCTTTCAGTGTTCTCAATCTGCCGCGCAATTTGGACACTCTGCTGCCCGTGCTGCTCGGCGGCATCAAGATCATTCCATTGGTAGAATATACGGGTCAGGCCAAGATGCGCTTCACAGGCAGCCGGCGACGGCATATCACCCGTCAGCTGCAGGACGCGCTTGTAGTTCTCAGCCGCCGGATAAAGCTGGTTTTCTGTATCCTGTACGTTGCCCAGGCCGATTGTGGCTACTGTGTTGATGATTGTATTCCCGGACGATTGACTGACAGATATGGCTTCAGAATAGGCCCGTGCCGCCGCGGCACGATCTCCCTGGAGCTGGTAAGCAATCCCCAGCTTCCAGATAGTTGCAGTACGGACTGCCAGGTTGTCGGGGTGCAGATACTCCAAAGCGCGTTGCGACTGGGTAATGATGGCCTCCACCTGGTTCTGAGTGGCGGCCAGCAAAGCCCTGATAGCGGCAATATGTCCTACAAGGTTTCGGGTCCTGTCATCCGGCTCAACCTCTTGAAGGGCGGCTTCAGCGGCCAGCAGCTTCTGTTCGACGGCGGTTGTTTGGCCGGTCATCGATAACGCCGAGGCGTACATCACCCACAACGATGGCCTGGCATCCAGTACTGTCGTTGGCAGCGACTGCAGCCAGTTCAGCACAGGGGCCAATGCGCCGCGAAAGTGCAGGGGCATCCCCTTCCCTTCAACCAGGCGTGCGGTGCGGTCAATATCATTGGCAGCAACAGCATGTTTAAAAGCTTCAAGCTCCAGACCATTGTCTTCATACCACTGACTGGCACGAGTATGGTATTCGGCCACGCCCTTCCCTTCATCCCTGGCAGACGCTGACGCTGCAACACACCAGCTAAGCCGCTGCCGCAGCAAATCAGCAAAGAGATGATGATAGCGGTACCAGCGCCGTTCATCATCCAGGGGGACGATGAACAGGTTAGCATGCTGGAGATATTCCAGTGTTTCTTGCCCGCCGGCAGAAGGGTCGGGCAAAACGGCGTCACAAAGAGGACCGCACAGGCGGTCAAGGATCGACGTGCGCAGCAAAAAAGTCTGGACGCTTTCGGGCTGATGCTGCAGAACTTCTTCAACCAGATAGTCCATCACGAAATAGTGGCTGCCGTTGAAAGATTTTATAAAGCTGGTGATGTCCTTATGTCCCTGCATGGAAATCGCGGCAAGCTGCAGGCCGGCAATCCAGCCTTCAGTGCGGGTATCCAATGCGGCTATGTCTTCTGCGGAGAGGTCCAGGCCCATCACGTTGTTAAGGAATCCGGCAGTTTCTGTTGGGGTAAAACACAAGTCGGACGCACGAAGCTCGGCCAACTGGCCCTGGGCACGTAACCGCGCCAAGGGTATATATGGATCCTCACGGGTGGCGATGACCAGGTGCATCTGCGGCGGCAGGTGATCTAACAGAAAGGTGAGAACTTCATCAACCGGTTTGGCGTCAATAGCGTGGTAATCATCAAGAACGAGGGTAAAATCGCCCGGGATGGCTGTAATTTCATTGAGCAGTATCGTCAGAATCAATTCGGTTGGCGGTGGCTGAGTGGATTGGAGAACCCCCAACACCCTTCCTCCAATATTAGCTGAAATCGTTTGCAAAGCAGAAACGAAGTAAGTCAGAAAGCGTATGGGATCGTTATCTCCTTCGTCCATCGAAAACCAGGCGACTGGTCGCTTGCAGCCAGCGATCCATTCGCTGACCAGCGTAGTTTTACCAAAGCCGGCGGGGGCAGAGATGAGGGTCAGTTTGCGGCGCTTACCCTCTTTCAACTTCTCGATCAGACGGGGGCGGCGGACTAATTCAGACCGGGGCGGAGGAATATAAAGTTTAGTGGCTAATATCGACATAGACCGCTCCGCTTTGTCATCCCAGATTATCTATCTATATACATTATATCTCGAATTTTATAATATTGGAAAGAAAATCCGAAAAAAGGAAGCATATATCCAAACCAGGGTACTAATCCCCAGCCCAATCCTCAGGTTGATAATGCATGACATATTCAGGATCTTCATGCAATGACTCTTCAAAAAAAGTCTTTTTAATTAATTTCCGGACTGCATCTTTTCCTGTCTCTTGAGTTACCTCCTTATCCCTACAATCTTTATACAATCAAGGTTTTCATCACTATGTAAAGGGCCGGGTGTAATTCGAGGATGCCTTAGTAAACGATGAGCAATCCTTTTTGCCATATCAATTACCAGATAATTGTCTTCAATTAGTTCATATTTTTCCATAGCATAAAAAGCATTCTCGTATTATAAGTAAATTTTATTATACATCCTTTTAGTTATAAATTAATTCAATCTCTCCGTAAGTTTGTCATCCGGTCCGGCATATTGAGCCAGATGATCCAGATCACGTATAATAGGCCGAATACATTGTTTTGAAAGGTATATTTCTAGTCTCAAAGTCCTTCTTCGTATTAGGAAACTCATAAAACAAAATGTGTTATAAGACTATTTTATTAAACGTTCTTTAGTGATATAAAAAATCAATCGTTCCATAAGTTTGTCTATATCACTATCATTTAGACGGGCATGATGTATTACTGGAGATTACCAGCAGTTACTTTAGAGCTGATTTTGCAGGATAATAGCGATATATGTCGAATATTAAACTTATGGATAAGTTTTAAAAAAGAACAGCTTGATATTACCGTATGAGGTTGGAATTATGTCAGATGTTCCGGTTCAACCATTTTTGGAGATTAGAGGAATCAGAAAAAAATATGGCAGCGTGGAAGCGCTTAAGGGCGTAGACTTAAAAGCATACTCTGGTGAAGTATTAGCTATTGTCGGGGATAACGGCGCAGGTAAAAGTACAATTATTAAAATCCTATCCGGAGCAATTACGCCCGATAGCGGAGAAATCATTATCGCCGGCAAAAAATACAATAAATTAAACCCCAAAACGGCGCTTGCCGCCGGCATTTCCACTGTTTATCAGGATTTAGCGCTGGTTAATACCCTCAACATTCCTGATAATATTTTTTTGGGCAGAGAATATCTAAAATATTTATTCTGCCTGGATGAGAAAAAAATGGGCCAGGAAACCAGGCGCCTGATGGAGCAGCTTGGGATTCAAATACCTTCCTTACACACCCCGGTATGTTATTTAAGCGGTGGTCAAAGACAGAGTGTAGCAGTGGCGCGGGCTATTCATCAAGGCGGCAGACTGTTGATCTTTGATGAGCCGACTGCGGCAATGGGCTTAAAAGAAACAATCGCAGTTTTAAAATTGATTAAAAGTCTTGCTGAACAAAAATTTGGTGTGATAGTGATCAGCCACAATATGGAGCAGGTCTTTAAAATAGCTGATTGCATCTGCATTATACGCCAGGGTGAAGTAGTGGATTATATAAAAGCCGATAAAGTCAGCCCCCAGTATGTGGTCGCCATGATTACCGGAGCAATAGACCTGGAAGAGACAAGTAATTACAGGTGTATATAAATAAATGGATCTAAGTATCAGGCTGCAAAAAAATTTTCCCCAGCTCTTGCTCACAGGAGTGTTAATCACTTTAATCTGTGTTCTGAGTTTATCTTCCGAATACTTTCTGTCCTGGGAGAACTTCAGAAATATTTTGGACCAAAGTTCTGTTCATATTTTGTTAGCTGTAGGCATGACCTTCGTAATAGCCGGCGGCGGAATCGATTTGTCGGTCGGCAATGTGGCCGCTTTAAGCGGTGTAGTCATGGCGGTAGCAATGAAGGCCAATACAGATGTCTTTCCCGCTATAGTCATGGGTTATTTGGCTGCATTCGGTTTTGGCCTGATTAATGGTCTCGTAGTTTCTTTTATTAAAGTAAATCCGTTCATTACAACCCTGGCTTCAATGTCCGTTGCAAGGGGATTAGCCCTTATTCTGACCGGCGGTGTTTCCATTTATGGTTTTTCCGCAAATTTTAAATTCTGGGGCACAGGCTCAATCGGCCCGATTAACCCGCCTATTCTCTTATCATTTATTTTCGCAGCTTTGGGTCTTTTTCTTATGGCTTATACCCTCTGGGGGAAATACAGTCTTGCTTTAGGCGGCAATGGGGAAGCGCTGCGTATTACAGGAGTCAACGTTAATTTTTACAGAACCAGTATATATTGCTTTTCCGCCCTGTGTGCGGCGACGGCAGGATTGATTATGACAGCAAGGCTTAACGCAGCTGCGCCTTTGGCCGGCGCAACTTATGAAATGGATGCTATTGCGGCGGTTGTTTTAGGCGGTACCAGTATGAACGGGGGCAAAGCTTCTGTCCCGGGTACTTTTATTGCCTGCCTGACCCTGGGGGTAATGAGAAACGGGCTGACCATGCTTGCCGTCCCTACTTATTACCAGCAATTATTTACCGGCGTCATCATTCTTGCCGCAATCGTAATTTCCCAACTGCGCAGCAGACAGGAATAACTTGCAGAACGAGATTTTATCGAGATTTTATGATGAAAAAATATCACATTCTAATTGAGACTGCCTTAATTGGTCAGGGGATTGCAGATCTGACCGGTGAAGACTTACTGCAGATCTGGAATAAGTATTCTGCCAGGGCGCTCGATAACGCGGGCTTTGTTTGGCTGTGGCAGGGCAAAGTAATGGTCGACTGCCTGGAATCATTTTTGGAATATCGAAGCCCAAAAAATCTGCTGAGAATTGACAGCCGGAAAATTATGGAGCCCAACCACGCATCGGGCAGCGGTTTTTGCACCGCCGGCGCAGTATTGGCCCTGGCAAATGGATATCAGGCCGGGCTTGTTGTCACTGCCGGCATGGGAGGAGTCTTTGGCGGGAAAGTTTCCAGTGATCTTCCTGAAATCTGTAAAAGACAGGCCATACTCATTGCTTCCGGTTTTAAGGATATGATTGAAGCGCAAAACAGTTTGGCTTACCTGCACAAAAGGAATATCCTCGCTGCGGGTTTTAACAAGCCTTATTATGATGGTTTTTTGTTTCAGGGAGACCGGCATCCGTTAGACCGGCAATATGCGGGAGAAAGCATCTCAAAATTAAAGGAAGAAAACTGCTTTTTATTATTTAATGATCTGGAAACCGGGTTAAGGTTAACAAACAGCAAATGGCTCAAAGACAGTATTGAGGCCGGAAAATCAGCTGAAAGCACCGGCGGCGAATTCCATCCGGCGGTCAGCCGGAAATTGGCACGTTTTTCAAAAAGCCGCAGCAGCAAGCTGCAGTTTGAAGCGTTATTACAAAATATTGTTTTGGCAACAAAAATACTGGAGAAAGGGAAGTAACGACCGGAGGCATGTAATGAAAAACCTCGTGATACCCGGGGATGAAATGACCCCCATCGAACGTTCCGCTGCGATTAAAGCCGGCAAACCCTATGACAGGATACCATGCAGTCCGATGGTGGCGGAACATGTTATTTGGTCAACAGGTATAAGTTTAAAGGAATATTTGTTCAACCCCAAACTGGCGGCCGAAGCGCAGGCCAAAGCCTTTGAATATTTTGGCTATGACAGCGTAAGTGTCAGTCCTGATCATCATGGTTTTGCAGAAGCATTGGGATGCAAGTTTACCTATACCGATCACGAAAGGCCCCAAATTGCGGAACATTGCTTAAAGACTTACGAGGATATCGAAAAATTGGAGCCGGTCAATCCTAAAAAAACCGGCAGGCTGAAGCTGTGCATAGAGGCTGTGGCCCGCCTGCAGGAACTGGTCGGTTCCAGGGTAAAAGTGGGCAGCGGAATGGGCGGCCCCCTGACCTGCGCATCACTAATGCGGGGAGCAGACCATCTTTTAAGAGATTTGAAAAAAAATCCTGAGGCAGTCCTCAAAATAATGGACGTCAATACTCAAAATCTGATTAATTACATGGCGGCTTGCTGGGAATACGGTGTCGGATGCAGCGTCGGAGATTCCTTTGCTTCCTGTTCAGTAATCAGCCCCAAGGATTTCAGGTTTTTTGTAAAACCCTGTTTAAAACGGATTACTGATTGGCAAATCGAAAATATCGGGAGCGCCGGGAATTTGCATATTTGCGGGAACAGCAGACCATTATGGGCGGATATGGCCGGGCTTGGTTTTTCATCAATTAGTCTGGACAATGCCATGGATTTGGCGGAAGCAAAGGAAATACTGGGTAAAACGGCTGCCCTTAAAGGAAATGTTAAACCGGTTGAAACTATGCTTTTTGGCGCCGTTGAGGATGTTATGAAAGAATCCAGAGAATGTATCGAAAAGTGCCTGGATAATCCCAGGGGATACACTTTAAGCAGCGGCTGTACTCTGCCGATACAAACTCCCGTAGAAAATGTGGAAGCGATGGTCAATGCTGCCCGAATATGGGGCAGACCAAAAAATTAAAAGGTGGTGATAAAGTATAAAAACTGTCCTGGGTTTAGGCACGGCAACGATGGATGTGGTATTGCAATGTGACAGCCTGCCGAAAGCGGATCAATTTGAAATAATTAGAAATGAACAGATCCTTCCGGGTGGAAGCTGCGCCAATATGCTCGTTGCATTGGCCAAGTTGGGGGTAAACGCCAGACAAGTGGCAAAAATCGGCGACGACAGCTTCGGCAGGACTTTTAGAGAAGATTTAATCAAAGACGGCATTGACGACAGCCTGCTCATTACGGTTCCCAACGGGAAAACGATGCATACCTATATCATTGCGGCCAATAATGGAGAACATACTATTTTTGCCAATATGGGCGATTGTTTAATGAACCTGCAGGCGGAAGAAATCGCCCCATATATGTTGGAGGGCGTTGACCTGTTATACACGGACATGTTTCCTGCCAAACCGGCTGTCGCCATGGCCAGGCTTTGCGCCGAAAGGAACATCCCGGTGGTTTTTTGCCTGCAGTGTCCAACAGACTTCATGAATAAAATCGGAGTGGAAACGGAAGAGCTTTTCGAAATGCTTTCTCTGGCAGAACTGTTCGTATCGGGAAGAAACGGTTATCAAAGCCTGACCAATACCCCGGATTATGAAGAAGCTATGGACATTCTGCACCAAAAATACCCGGTCAAAAAGGGAATGATTTGTACAGCCGGAGATTGCGGCGCAGTATGGCTGGATAAAGACGGCAAAATAACCGCGCAGCCCTATAAAATCGTTCCTGTCGATACCACAGGGGCAGGAGACTGTTTTTTGGGAGGTTTGATCTACAGTTACTATGTAAATGGACAAACCAATCAGCAGTCCATGGACTTTGCCTCGGCGACAGCCGCAATAAAATGCACCCAGTCAGGCCCCAGAATAAAGGCAAATGTAGAGATGATCAATGAATTTATGGCAGGCAGAACAAAATAATTCAGTTCGTTCATACTTGAAAAGAGTATGTTCAATAAAAAAATAATGTATTGGAGGAATGCAGATGAAAAAATTAACGGCAGTAATGATCCTGATAACGCTGATGCTGATTTCCGCATGTGTGGCCGGCTGCAGCAGCAATAAAGATTCAGGATCAAAAGACAAGGAATCCGACACAAAAGATAAGACTCCCGTCTCCACAATTCAAAATGCATTGTTAAAAGACGCAGAGTCAAAAATGCTGGAAGCATTGGCGCCCCTTCCTAAAATGGGCAAAGGGAAAAAAATCGGCGCAGTTGCTTTTAGTATGACCAATCCCTTCTGGGTAACAGTTGAAGAAGGCTATAAAGACGCCGCCAAAGAATATGGAGTGCAGGTTGATGTTGTCGCCGCGCCGAACGAAGCGGATGAGAACGGACAGGCTGAGGCGTTTAATACCTTACTGGCTAAAGACTACGACGCTTTTGCCATTTCCGCCATGACTCCTTTTAACCTTGTTCCCAGCGTAGCAAACGCAACCAAAAAAGGACTTAAAGTAATTGCGGTAGGCACCAATATTGACGCCAAGGCTGCGAAAGACGCCGGAGCGGTCGTTGAAGCATTTGTTACATCCAACTTTAAAGAGCAGGGGCGGATGGGCGCTGAGTTTATTATGAAAAAAATCGGTGACCCCGGTAAAGTTGCCGTAATCGAGGGACAAACCGGTTCCGATAACAGTGAACAAAGAAAACAGGGCGCTATTGAAGGTTTTAAAAATAACGGCGGTGAAGTGGTCGCTGTAGAAGCGGCCGACTGGGACGCTCAAAAAGCTTATGACGCCACCACCAACATACTGAAGGCCAATCCGGATCTGAAAGGTATTATGTGCGCCAATGACGATATGGCCCTGGGGGTTGTTGAAGCGTTAAAAGCCGCCAATAAGAAAGATCAGGTAGTGGTATGCGGTATTGACTTCATTGACAATGCGCGCAAATCAATTATGGCCGGTGAATTAGACGGCAGCGTTGCCATGAGCCCATATCTTTTTGGAAAAGCGGGTTTGATTTTGTCCCTGAAAGCAATACAGGGTCAGGAGATCAACAAAGACATCTTCTGGACACCCATCGGCTTAATTACCGCAGAAAATATTGCACAATACGACGGCTGGAAATAATTAATTTTCCACCTTTAATTGTTTGCAAAAGAGTAAATCAATACTATGATTTACTCTTTTGCGCCGCTTTTTATGAAAAGGTGACGAGGGGACGGGGTTGTTGACACAATTTTCATGAGGTGTCAACCAGGTGTCAATAACCCCGTCCCCTCGTCACTACTTAATGCGCTGTGCCTGCCGACGGCAGCCTTTTCGCCAAATAATATATAATGGGATTCCGGAGCCTGACCATGTCTGAAATTCGAGAGCCTTTTAAGTGCAGTCTACATAAAAACGTTTTGACCGCCGATTTTTGCCGCGAGCATAAGCATTTGTTCCCGGCCGGTTATACCGATGCGGCTCCTATGGCCGAGATTTCTATCGAATCAGCAAAAATCCTCGATAGTTCTCTGGCCATGCTGCCCTTTGATTATGTTGTTGAAGCGGAGGCTTACGGCACAGAGCTTACCGGTTATAATGACGTCTTCGGCTTAAGGGCTAAAGGAAAGCGCCTTAGTTCCGTGGAGGAATTACCGGAATTACCACCAATGGATTTTACCGGGGGCAGACTGCCTGAAATTATAAAGGCTGTAAGTTTAATAGATAAAGCAGGATATACTCCGTGCTTAAATATAACCGGACTGTTCTCCTTACTGGAGATATTATTGCCGATTGAAAAAGTCTTTTCCGCCTGGCGGAAAAGGCAAAAAGTATTGCTGGAGTTTGTTGCAGGGTATGAAAAAAGTCTGATTGAATATATTTCTTTGGCGTTGAACGCCGGAGCCAAAGTGATTTCCTACAGTGATCCCCTTACCGGGCTGGCGATACTGGGCAGGAAAAATGGACAGCAAATTGCGAAAGAACTTGTACTGCCGTTTTATTATGAAATTTCCCGTATACCCAATAGCGGTATTATACATGTTTGCGGAGTCTCATCAGATATCCTGACGGCTGCTGATGCGGCCTGGTTAGAGATAGAGCTGGAAACAGAAAAATATTATTCCGAAGCTATTATTGAGCAGGCCTTAGTAACTCAAGGAATTAAGTTTTTTGGATATGGCTGCCTGCATCATAGCAGAATGACCAGGAAACTGACGCAATTAATAATCAGCGATTAATCTTCAGCAATAACACAACGCTTACAAGGCGCCTTCCGAATCCGCATATTCGTCATACTGATTCTGAATATACCGTCACAGGATATGACGCCAATCGCGTCTTGCATAAAGAATTCTCTCAACATTAACTACTTTTGATTTTTTATCTATCGTGAAAAAAACAATATAGTTTTTTACGAGCAGCTTTCGATATCCCATCATTGCAAGCCGTTCATCTGTCACCGGAGGGCATTTTTGCGGCATGACCGCTAAACCCATAATGGCTTCCTCAACAGTGTCCATCATCTGCAATGCGGTCATCGATGCCGACAGTTGCGCAGAGATATACCGGACAATATCACGCAGGTCGTTTTCGGCAGGTTCCGATACGTCAATCCTGTATTTTACCATCAATTAACTCCTGCCTGATGTCTCGCATTACATCTTCAAGCGGACGCTTTCTTCCCTCTTTTACTGCCGCCCTGCCTTCGTCAAGCAGATGGTACAGCTCGAGTTTGCCTTTGAGCATCTCGTAGGTCTCAATGCTCATAACAGCCAAATCTCCCTGCCCATTTTTGGTAATGAAAACAGGCTCTCTGCTTTTATGGCAGAATGTCGAGATCTCATTGTAGTTGTTCCTTAAGTCCGTACTGGATTTAATGATTGGCATAAAACCGGCCTCCTTGTCTAATCTAAAGATATTATACACGAATATCTTTAGCCTATCAAGACCGATTGCATTTGATGTATTGCCCGGGAAAATGTTGCAGCATATTTTATTTTTAATAATGAAGAAATGAAAAGATTGGCAGAGAAATACTCAACAAAATCCTCTCCAGCAAAATTATAAGGGAAATAACCTGGTATAATAGAGTCAGTCAGGCTGTGTTTTTATTGGAGAACAAATGAGGGACACAGGATGAAAAAAGAGACAATCAAAATATCCGGCATGAGCTGTGCGGCATGTGCCGCAAGGATAGAAAAAGGGTTAAAGCAGATCAAAGGGGTAGAGTCGTCAAACGTCAACCTTGCGATGGAACAGGCAACGGTCGAGTATGACGACAGCCTGGTTCAGCGCGGACAGTTTGACGATTTGATTCAAAAGTTAGGTTATAAAGTTATTCCCGAAAAACCTGGCGCCAACGAGGTGGTCCTGAAAATTTCCGGCATGTCCTGTGCAGCCTGCGCAGCGCGAATCGAGAAAAAACTAAATGCCATGGATGGAATCTCAAAAGCAGGTGTAAACCTTGCCACCGAAAAAGCGAATATTGCCTACCAGCCAGGCAAGGTCAAGGTCGAAGAAATGATCGGCGCTATTCAAGCCCTGGGATATAACGCCGAAAATATTGAGGAAATCGATAATGAACGGCAGATAGAGCAAAAAGATATCGAAATCAAAGCATTGCGGTTATTGCTGCTGGCTTCCGTACTTTTGAGCTCTCCGCTGCTTTTGGCTATGATTTTAGACGTATTCAAAGTTCATCTTCCCGTACTTGCTTTTCTGCACAACGAGTATTTTCAATTGGCAATCGCGACACCGGTACAATTCGTTATCGGCGCGCGTTTTTACAAGCAGTCTTATTACGCCCTAAGATCAGGAAGCGCAAATATGGACGTGCTGATTGCCATGGGGACGTCGGCAGCCTACTTTTTCAGCCTGTACAACGTCTTTTTTGAATCAGTTCCGGCGGGGATGATGAAAAATCTGTATTTTGAGGCTTCCGCCATTCTGATTACCCTTATCCTGCTGGGCAAGTACCTCGAGGCTTTAGCCAAGGGAAGAACGTCCGGGGCAATTAAAAAACTGGCCCGGCTGCAGGCCAAAACTGCCCGGGTGATCAGGCACGGCAGCGAGGAAGATATTCCTATCGAAGAGGTTCAACTAGGGGATATCGTAGTCGTACGGCCAGGCGAAAAGGTCCCCGTTGACGGAAAAATAGTTTTGGGAAATTCTTCTCTGGATGAATCAATGCTTACCGGGGAGAGTCTGCCTGTCGACAAAAAGGCGGGCGACCTGGTGTACGGAGCTACGTTCAATAAATATGGCACATTCAAGATGGAGGCAACCCGGGTAGGAAAAGACACGGCCTTGGCCCAGATCATCAAAATGGTGGAAGAAGCTCAAGGATCCAAGGCGCCTATACAGCAAATTGCCGACCATGTGGCCGGGGTATTTGTGCCGGCGGTCCTGGTCATTGCCGTTATTACCTTTTTTACCTGGTACCTGCTCGGCGCCGGAATCAATAAATCACTGATCAGCGCAGTAGCGGTGCTGGTAATCGCCTGTCCCTGCGCCCTTGGTCTGGCCACTCCCACCGCCATAATGGTCGGAACGGGAAAAGGAGCTGAAAACGGGATTTTAATAAAAGGCGGCGAGTACCTGGAAATGGCCTATAAAATCAATACGGTAGTCCTTGATAAAACAGGGACCATCACCAACGGCAAACCTGAAGTAACGGATATCATAGAACTGGGAGAATTAAATAAAATTCTGCTTTTGCGCCTGGCCGCCCGGGCCGAGAAAGCTTCCGAACATCCCCTCGGGGTGTCTGTCTACGAAAAAGGCAAACAAGAGTATGGTCCCCTGGAAAATCCCGAAGTTTTTGAGGCAATACCGGGAAAAGGAGTCAAGGCAATCATTGATTCGCAGGAAATATATGTGGGGACCAGAAAACTTATGGCTGAAAATGGAATAGCCATTGATCCGTTTGAGGAGTCCATCAGCAAGCTGGAGAATCAGGGCAAGACTGCCATGCTGATGACCGTAAACGGCAAACCGGA
Organism: Eubacteriales bacterium; assembly: GCA_041653135.1. Taxonomy (GTDB): domain Bacteria; phylum Bacillota; class Desulfotomaculia; order Desulfotomaculales; family Nap2-2B; genus 46-80. The sequence continues at coordinate 14,326 of JBAZGB010000016.1, forward strand.
AGCTATAATTGCAGTAGCCGACACTGTCAAGGAAAGCTCCCGGGAGGCTATAGCGGAACTGCAGAATATGGGCATAGAAGTATTTATGATAACCGGCGACAACCAGCGCACGGCAAACGCCATTGCCGGGCAGGTCAACATTAAGAATGTCCTGGCTGAAGTCCTGCCGGAAAACAAAGCGGAGGAAGTTGAAAAATTAAAAGCCGCCGGCAAAACTGTGGCCATGGTTGGGGACGGAATCAATGACGCCCCCGCCCTGGCAACCGCGCATATCGGCATGGCGATGGGTACCGGCACGGATATAGCTATGGAGGCGGCAGATATCACCTTGATGAGGGGTGACCTCAGGACAATTCCGGCTTCCATCAGACTGTCGCGGCAGACTATGAGAAAAATCAAGCAGAACATGTTTTGGGCATTTATTTATAATATTGTCGGCATACCCATTGCCGCCCTTGGAATGTTAAATCCCATTATCGCCGGGGGCGCCATGGCCTTCAGCTCAGTATCAGTGGTAACTAATTCCTTAAGCCTAAAAAGATACAATCCCAATAAATCATCAATTCTGCACGCATTGCAGAAGACAACAGCTAAGATGTGATTCAGCTTGATCAATCCAAGAAAAGAAATTCAATGTATTTTCTCAAAAGGCACATTTTGTGCTGATCCAAGGTCTGCCGGAGCCCCTGGAAATATGTAAAAAACAAATGAGAAAGGGCAGGTTACTTATCCTTACGGATTTTCGCCTACCCTTTCCCGGGAGCGTTGTGCAATTTAGCACATCCTCCTTTTTAGATTTGCCCCTCCTTAATCTGATCCGCAGGCGCCATCACCGCTTTTCAGACTAACCAGCCACTCCTTAGCACTAGATGTCGAAAAGTAACTTTGTTAAGCTAATTCCTCCACCTACTACAAGTTTTTCGCCTTGACTTCTAATACCTACTTATTTGAAACTCCTACTTCTTAAGGGGTACTGGCTTAATTCAAGGTTGGTTATGGTTTCCCAACCCTCCGAGTTTCGTCTTACAGGTAGATACCTACTCAACTCCCCCAAGTAAAAGCTTTTGGCTCAGTAGGTTACTAAAAGCCTCAACTTAGTTCGCTGGTTATCAAGGAGCGCCCCTCGTACTTAGGTTTTCCCTTTCTGAGGTCAATTTAATAGTACTCTATGTTTTTACTTATGTCAATAGTTAATTATAAATATTTATTAATATTTTAATATTCCGACAGTTTACCAACTCTCCCTTTTTGTCATGGCCTGCTCCCAATCCTTCCACACGTCAGGCTGATAGCCAACCGTAGCCAGCCTGCCGTTTCCACCCATTCATTAATAACACCTCTGATTCTTGCAGGGAATATCCTGACTGGTATCCTTTCAGCAGGTTGATCTTATTTTACTCTTTGTCTGTAATAAATGCTGCCGCCAATAAACTCTCTAAGGATGGAATTAAAGGGTATTTTGGAAGTTCCCATGGGTATGAAAAATGTCAGCAGGTCTAATAGGCGCTCCCTGGTATCATAATAAGCGCTGCCTTCATGGATTTTTTTTAATGAGACCTCGGCAAACGGGCGCAATGCATTCATTTCATACAGCAAGCTGGAATTAAACAATACATCGCAATCCTCCTGGTATTTGAAGATATTGCTATATTCCCCCCTTCGCACTCTGTCCCACCGGTCCAATGTTTCCTCCGGATGGATCCCCCTGTACCGATCATCCCTGACCATCCTTCTGATCAGTCTTACCTCGGTGGAAGGGATCCGGTTAACCAGGTCAACATTTAGTCCGAACAAAGCATTAATTATGATCTTGAAAAAAACGTTTTTGTTTATATTGGGCAGAATATTCGGGTCCAAAGCATGGATCCCTTCAATAATAAGGATTTCTGACGGTCCTACATGGATCGTCTTTCTTTTTTTTATACGCTTGCCTGAGGCAAAATCGTAAACAGGGGCTTTTATGGCTTCACCGTTAATCAGTTGGGCAATATGATGCTGTAAAAGTTTAAGATCGAGAGCTTCTATATTTTCAAAATCATAATTGCCGTCGCTATCCAGCGGGCTCTGTTCACGGTCAATAAAATAGTCATCCAGAGAAATAGGCACCGTTTTTAAACCGTTAACCCGCAGCTGGGTGGACAGTCTTCTGGTAAAGGTTGTTTTCCCTGCTGAAGTAGGCCCGGATATGAGCAGTACACGCAATGCGCGGCGCTGCTGCAGAATAATATCGGCAATATCGGAGATTTCCTTTTCCTGTAAAGCCTCCGCAACACTCAGCAATTCAATGCTTCTTGCCGATGTTATATAGTCATTTACATCTGAGACCAATTCCATATTTATATTTTTAAGCCAGTTTTCATGTTTATCATAGGCTGCTGACAATTTCTCCGGGGGGATAAGCGGAGTGTTTAAACCCCTTCCCATATCACCGAAGTCAACTATAAATCCCGTAGAGAAGGGAATTACACAAAACGGCTCAACCATTGAAGAATAATCATTAGCGGAATACAGCGTTTTGACAATGATATCACCCACCCGATACTTAAAGAGCCCTTCTTCTTTTCCTAAAAATTCAATGGGGCTGTTGCTCTCCACCCATTCATTTAGTTTCAGGCTAAACTGCTTGACTTCCCTTTTGGACATCAACGAATTATCAAGCCTGCAGAAAACACCTTCCTGAACAGAATAGGTAGTTTTTAAAGAATCATCGGGAAACATGTCTTTTATTATTTTTATAGTTCCCATTTTTACTGTCTGTCGATCTCTGATTAAATGTGTGTCCTTCATTCTTTCACCCCATTTGCCAAGTTGTGCCGGCTGTATTTATATAAAATAATGTCGGCCTGTATGTGTATTAAATGATAAGCTGCTGACGTCAAATAACAAAACATTATTAATTATTTTAAACTATTAACTGTCACTTCCCTTTTTTTCTGGCAATATTTTTTACAGAAATGAAGCACCCTCCAATCTGCGGACATCCACATCCAGACGGCTGTTGACCAACTGGCGCTGACCCACAATTAAAAATAAAAGGACTGAAGATTTTTACAGTCCTTGATTTTAAAGGATTTTTTAAGTTAAAATAAGGCCGGAGCCTCTGGAAATACGCAAATAAACAAACGAGAAAGGGCAGGTTACTTATCCTTGCGGACTTTCGCCTACCCTTTCCCTGGAGTGTTGAGCAATTTAGCACACCCCTTCTTTTAGATTTGCCCCTCTTTTGCCTGATCCGCCGGTGCCATCACCGCTTTTCAGACTAACCAGCCACTCCCAGTAATAGCCTTCGGAAAGTAACTTAGCTAAGACAATTCCTCCACCTACTACAAGTTTTTCGCCTTGGCTCCTAATCCCTACTTATCTGAAACTCCTACCTCTTTGGGGGTGTTTGCCTACTATCAGGTTGGTTATGGTCTCCCAATCCCTCCGAATTTCAGCTTACCGATAGTTATCTACTCGGCTCCCCCAAGTAGAAGCTTTTGGCTCAGCAGGTTATTGAAAGCCTTTAGCTTAGTTCGCTGGTTATCAAGGAGCTCCCCTCATACTCGGGTGGCCCTTTTCTGAGGTCAATTTAATAATACTCTATGTTTTTACTTGTGTCAATAGTTAATTTATAATATTTATTTATTTTTTAATATTCCGATAGTTTACCAAATCAGCGGGGCACTAAATCAGGCTGTTTTTATATCAGTTTCAAATAGTCCTGTGCGCCATAGAAAAAGCGATGAATGATAACGGCCTTAAATGCTTCATCAACCTTATAAACCAGCATATAGTTTCTGATGGTCGCTTTGTGATAGCCTACCCTTTCCAAATATGCGTCATGACACCGTTCATATATAAGCGGATTGCTTTTCGAATAGCCGTAGCATTTTTTCACTTCATTGAGGAAATTGGCAGCTGCAGTGGGGTTTGCAAGTTGAATAGCGATGTACGAGACAATATTATCCATATCTCTGTGAGCAAGCTCTGCAACAACTAGCCTATATATTGTATTTCCCCCTTATGCTTTTCAGAGAGACGTCTCCGTCCAGCACTTTTCCTTCCGCTACCTGCGCCTCAGCTGCAGCCAATTTGTTATATACATCCAGGATAAACATTTTTTCTTCATAAACTTTTACGCTCATGATAACCATATCGCCATAGCCGTTTTTTGTAATATATATAGGCTCGGTTGCCTCTTGGCACATCTGAGAGATCTTGCTTGTATTTTTTAAATCTCGAATCGGAATTATTCGCGGCATAACTATCAACCCCTTTCCATGACATTATTATACCATAATTATGTCCCGATTATCAACACATCGTTCATACTCCATTACTGGATTTAATGTTTGGCATACCGGGGTATTCTTCCGCCCCGGCTGGTTCAGGAAATTGATTTCCATTTTGCAAAGCAATATCAAAGAGGCCTTTACCGCTGGGTTGACATGAAAAACAACGCTGGTTCTTCCCTTCTCGATGTAGCAATAGCCATTCCAAACGGCGTTATCTGCCTGCTTTCGGCTCTCGCCTACCACAACCTGACTACCCACAACCCCTGGGAAGTATCTGTCGCTGTCAGCAGGAAATCGAGAGTTAAAAATGATGTTAGAGTATATTAAAAACCATAACCGCAACCTGAATCTGTTAATGAGATACGCGAAAATTTGTGGGGTGACCAAGCAGATTGAGACGTATTTTGAGCTTCTGTTATGAGTGAAACAGTCAAAAAAAGCCATCATACTGATTAGTCTCAGCTTTGGAACCCGCCTTGTCAGGAAACCGCCTCCTTCATCACCCGTACATATTCCGCCACATGAGGGACGCAGCCCTCGCCGTACTGCTCCACAATTTTTACTATCGCGCTTCCCACAATCACGCCGTCAGACAGCCCGGCCATCTTCGCCGCCTGTTCGGGCGTGGAAATGCCAAAGCCGACAGCGCAGGGAATATCCTTAGCCTCTTTAACCAGTTTAATCATTTCGCCCACATCGGCGCTGATCTCCTTGCGTACTCCGGTAACACCCATTGAGGATACGCAGTAAACAAATCCCCGGGCCTCCCCGGCAATCATCCGGATGCGGTCGCGGGAGGTCGGCGCAATCAATGAGATCAAGTCAATGCCGAATTCGGAGCAATAGGGCATGAGCTCTTCTTTCTCCTCGAACGGCAAGTCAGGGACAATTACCGCGTCAATGCCGGTCTCCCGGCAGTTTTTCATAAACCGGCCGGCGCCGTATGTAAAAACCGGATTCACATAGGTCATGAACGCCATTGGAACACTGCATGCCTTGCGGATACGCTGTACCATGTCAAAGATTTTGTCGGTGGTCGTGCCGCCTGCCAGCGCACGCTCATCGGCGCGCTGGATGACGACTCCTTCCGCGACCGGATCGGAAAACGGAATGCCCAGCTCAATCAGGTCTGCTCCTTCCTCCGCCATCATAATAACCAGCTGCTCAGTTATTTCCAGCGACGGATCGCCTGCCGTGATAAACGGAATAAACGCTTTGCCGTTTGCAAACGCCTGTTGTACCCTACTCATAGATCTGTACCCTCCTGTATCGCGCTATTGCAGCGACATCTTTATCGCCCCTGCCTGAAAGATTAATGACCATGATTTTGTCCCTGCCCATGGCAGGAGCGATTTTTCTGGCGTAGGCAACCGCGTGCGCGCTTTCGACTGCGGGAATAATTCCCTCAACACGCGAGAGGTATTCAAACGCTTCCACCGCCTCGTCATCGGTAACCGGCACATATTCCGCCCTGCCTGTATCACGCAGATAGGCATGCTCGGGACCTATACCAGGATAGTCAAGCCCGGCTGAAATGGAATAAACCGGCGCAATCTGACCATATTTGTCCTGACAAAAATAGGACTTCATCCCGTGGAAAATGCCTACCGATCCGGTTGCCATTGTGGCGGCGTTTTTATCTGTGTCGATGCCGTGTCCCGCTGCCTCGCAACCAATCAGGCGAACACCGGGATCCCCGATAAAATCATGAAAAAGCCCAATCGCATTGCTGCCGCCGCCGACACAGGCGATTAGCGCATCAGGCAGTCTGCCCTCTTTTTGCAGCATTTGCTGTTTAACTTCGCGGCCGATCACGCTTTGAAAATCGCGCACGATGGTCGGAAAGGGATGCGGTCCCATTACCGATCCAAGCACATAGTGAGTATCCTCAACCCGCGCCGTCCATTCACGCATTGTTTCGTTCACCGCATCTTTCAGCGTTTGAGTGCCGCTGGTAACCGAATGCACCTTTGCGCCCAGCAGTTCCATGCGGTAAACATTAAGCGCCTGACGGTCGGTGTCTTCCTTGCCCATGTATATTTCGCATTTTAAGCCCATCAGCGCGGCGGCGGTCGCTGTGGCGACACCATGCTGTCCGGCGCCCGTTTCAGCAATTACCCGGCACTTGCCCATCCGCCTGGTAAGAAGCGCCTGTCCGAGAACGTTGTTGATCTTGTGTGAGCCGGTGTGATTAAGATCTTCCCGCTTGAGATAGATCTTGGCGCCGCCCAAGTCCCTGGTCATTTTTTCCGCGTAATAAAGCAGCGAAGGCCGCCCCGCATAATTCTTGAGCAAATCCTCCAACTCCTCTTTAAAGTCAGGAAGGTCCTTATAGTGGTTGTATGCCTCTTCCAGCTCGATTACCGCATTCATCAGAGTCTCGGGAATATATTGTCCTCCATGGATTCCAAACCGTCCTTTTGACATATCTAACTCTCCCTTTTTGTCATAGCCTACTCCCAGTCCTTCCACACGTCAGGCTGATAGCCAACCGTTGCCTGTCTGCCGTTCCGGACAATCGGAGTTTTATAAAGCCTGGGGTTTTCGAGAAGTATTCTCTCCCTCATACCGGCGCTGCTGATAAATTGAAGATTGAGCTTCTTATATTCGGCTGTTTCCTGGTTAAACAAATTATTCAGGCCGACTGCCGCCTTCACGCTGGCGAACTCACCTTTACTCAATCCGAATTTATAAATGTCAATCCATTGAAATTTAATATTTCTCTCTTTAAAATACCTCTCTGCCTTCTTAGTGTCAAAACATTTTACCGCGCCAAATATTTGAATGTTCATCAGCGTTCTCCTTCAGGAATGATCTGCTTGACCCTTCCCACCAGACCGCCAACAAGTCTGACTTTTATGCCATGGGGATGAGCGGCCGACCTGGTAAGAATGGTTTCAACTACCCCTTCAGTTGTTTTTCCAATTCGCTGATCTTGTTTTTGAATAATCAAAACGCGGGTTCCCGGTTTAATATTCACACGTTCTTTTCCGTCCATAACATTCTCGCCAATAACTTTGCCTGTCCCTCCTTCACACACACTAAATGGGAAAACTCATCTTATTTGACAGGATAACCGACACTGCGGGCTAATTGATAGTTAATGTATTGATTAAGGCTGACTTTATCTTCTTTGGCTTTTGCGACAAGGATGCGGTGGAGGGATTTGGGCATACGGATATTAAATTTGCCGGAGTATTCTTCCGCCCTGGCTGGTTCAAGAATTGGATTTCCATTTTGCAAAGCGAGATCAATCCAACCTTTTTTTGCGTCTTGTATCATTTCGTATGCCTCTTCCAGGGTTTGCCCCTGGCTGACGCAGCCGGGAAGCTCCGGAATTTCGATGGCGTAGCCGCCTTCTTCGGCAGGGTAAAGGACTATCTTGTAAGGCAACCCAAGATAATATTCAAGGTTTTTTTTAGTCATCTTCGCCCATCCCTTTAAGGAGTTTTATCATAGCCAACATATTTCAACCTTATCCCCCACCCGCAACCTGTATAATAGTACCGTATACAGTGGCATATGTCAATGAGTTCTAGCTAGGCTTAAACAATTACCGTTGTTAAATACAGTTGCATAAAGAGAATAGCAAAATCCCGCCTAGGAAAAAAGTTTCCGGCAGCCGTGACTCAACCAATAGGGCAAACAAGCGATTCGCTGGATTATTTCAGCTAACCGATCGCATTTTGCAATACAATCAGGCATAATAGTAACAGAATAGGAGGTGTTCATTATGGCAAGAACATCAAATATATTTGCCCGTGTCGAGCCGGAAGTCAAAGAACAGGCAGAGCTTGTTTTAGAGCAACTCGGTATCCCGATGTCAAATGCAATCGGACTTTTTCTCAGACAGGTTGTGCTTCAACGAGGTATTCCATTTGAATTGAAGCTCCCACAAAGTAAACCGCTGTCAGTGAGTATACTTACCGAGGAGCAATTCAATGCTGAGATCGAGAAAGGTCTGGCTGATCTAACTGCCGGAAGAGTCGTTTCTGCGGAAAACGTCGCCGAAAGAATGCGCCGGGATTATAAAATATGAGCGAATGGACTGTTGTTTACACCGAGCAAGCTGAGCGTGACTTGCGCAGCATATTCGAGTATATCGCATTCTCCCTGCTTGAGCCGGAAATTGCAAAGAATCAATCACGGCGGATCATGGACATGGTCGAAAAGCTAAATGAAATGCCGCTGCGGTATCATCTTAAGGAACATGTTCCGATTTTGTCGAATCATCAAATAAGATATTAACACGATATTAACACCTGAAAAACAGTTAAGCTTCATCAGATTATGGCGATACGTATAATATCGGATGTTTTTATAAATCCTCAAGTATAACTCAGCAAGATAAAAGGAGGCGCCTTCTGTGTCGTTACTAGACAAGGCAGTAGACTACATTGCTGGTGAAAAAAGAATGATCAGCAGTCCTATCTTCATTAAAGATTTTAATAAGCAAAACAAACAAATATTGGATTTAGAAGCATTATCTAAGAAACTAAAAAGTCGATACTGATGAGGTTGCCAAAAAAGTTAGGGAAATGTCTAAAAAAGATAAGAGCGCTGAAGGATCATCTGCGGAGCAAGAAATTGGCGCTATACCCGAAATGGAAGAACCTGATGAGATACAAGACTGGAAAGAAGAATTGCTCAATGTTCTTATTTCTATGACACCAGATGCGTTTGAACGGCTCGCTCAAAGATTGTTGAGAGAATCGGGCTTTGTCCAGGTTGAAGTAACCGGAAGAAGCGGCGACGGAGGTATTGACGGAAAAGGGATCGTTAAAATCAATGACTTTTTAAGCTTCCATGTAATGTTTCAATGCAAAAAATACCAGGGCACTGTTGGACCTAGACAAGTCCGGGATTTTCGTGGCGCTATGCAAGGGCGTACTGACAAAGGGCTTATTATAACTACCGGCACATTTACAAGAGATGCTCTTAAAGAAGCCGCCAGGGATGGAGCCCCTCCAATTGATTTAATTGATGGAAATCAATTGGTTGAAAAGTTGAAAAAACTGTCTCTGGGAGTAAATACGAAAATTATCCAAGAGGAGTTAGTTGAAATAGATAACGAATGGTTTAAGAATATTTAACAGTGAATAATATTATCCCTCCCACCTGATCCGGCATCCCTTAATATCCACAAATTACAAAGCCCATATATTTAAAAATAAGGCTAAAATATAGTAGGAAAATCAGTATAAAAAATTGAAATATACTATAATTTACCTAAGCATGGAGAAAAGATAATGAACGACAGCAAAAGTGGGCACAGACAAAGGTTACGCAATAAATTCAATGAGAACCCGTCAGCCCTGAATGAAACAGAATTACTTGAGCTAATGCTGACCTATGCAATTCCCCGTAAGGATGTTAAACCCCTGGCTGCGGAATTGATGATCAATTTTGGCAGCCTTTCCTCAGTATTGGCGGCAGACACCAGTGATTTATGTAAAACTAAGGGAGTTAATGAATATACCGCTGCTTGTCTGAAATTAGTAGCCTGGGTGGGTGAAAATTATTCAGCCGGTCAGAAAACTGTTTCCCCGCCGGTTCAGGACACGGCGAAGGAGTTTCAACCGGCTGAAGAAATGGAACAGGCAACAATACCTGTAATAACGCCAACTTTAGAACCCTCAGGGTCTTTGTTCGCCGAAGAAGGCGCCCTTTTTGCCAAGAAATCTGTTCGAAGCTCAACTGCGGGTCACATGTTTAGCAAATCTTTATTGCGCGAAGCTATTGAAATACTGCCACGTATTCCATATTCCAAAACAATAGAAGATATCCGGGTATTTCTTAACAACAATTTGCATTACAACAGTATGCAAAGCAGAATGAGATATACAAGTTATATAACCCGGAGGTTGTTTCCGTCCAGGCAGGTTGAAATGCCTATTTTTTCATTTTCAAGAAAATACGCCGGCAGACAAGAGCTGCGGGATGTATGTTTTTACCTGTTTTATAAAGCGGAACCTTTGATGCGGGAAATAATTGAAAACTTGCTTATCCCTGAGTTGCGAAGCGGCGGGTTTGTTACAAGAAGTAATATTAAATCTTATTTGCAAGTTAAATATCCCGAAGCAAAAAGCCATGTTGATTGCGCACAAGCTATTGTTGAAACCCTTGTGGCAGCAGGAGTAGCCAGAGCGGACAGGACCAAAATCCATTTCGCATACCGGGATATTTTATTGTCTTCCCTGGCTTTTATTCTGCACAGCGAGTTTCCCGCCGGCATGTATTACCTGAACGAAGTGGAAGACTGTACCGCTTTTAAATGTTTATTATGGCGGCAAAACCAGGTGAAGGAATCTCTCTACGCGCTTCGCAATATGAACCTTATCCCCAAAATTTCTGAAATTGATAATCTAAGCCAGGTAACTATCTCTTTAGATCTGGGCCAAGTGGTAGAAAGACTCGAGGGGAGGAGCCCGTTATAAAAGAGGCGGACATAATAGAAACCCTGCAGTCTAAACTTTCAGTTTCCGTAGGAAGACATTTGTATGGAATCCTGGGCGGTTATGCTGCTTTGGACAGATTTGCCGCTAAACTATGTCAGGTTAAAATGCCCAATGGGGAGTTTTTCCCCAGCGCGGTATCAGTGAATCGGGGCATCTTGAATTCCATCCCGGACGTCGAGTTTAAAACGCTGGCGGAAAACGAGCCCCGCCGGCCCGAACCCACTATGGCCCATGTGGCACAGGCTTTTGCCGCTTTCTTAAGAAGCGAACTGAATAAAAAGGATTTGATTGTTCTTACAGGCTTGGAACTTATATTTATTTACAACGTTGAGTTAAACCTCCTCCGGACTATGGCAACCGATAATAAGAGAGTGATCCTCCTGCTTCCCGGTAAAAGGGATCGGGGCGAAATACTCATGTACCTGGGTTCCAGCCCCGGTGAATACAAATTACCCAGTAATTTATTGGCGGATAACCACTTATGGGAGGTGACAGATTAGGATGCCAAATAGCGACGATTTATTTTCCAACCGCAAGCCGCTCGGAGAAATATGTGAAGTTCCCGAAAAAATAATATCAGTATACTCATTGGAGCAGCACATCTGGGCCGGTAGCAATTCGCCCGAAGCCAGGAAAGCCAGGAAACCGGAGATACAGACCATTGAGGAGTTTCAGATCGACCCGGTGCGTCCGTTTCTGAATGATATCCTGCGCAACGTTGCGGCGCCTTATAAACGGGAAAGAAAAGACAATCCCATCGGGCAGGGTTACTGGATACAAGCTGAATTTGGCTCCGGTAAATCTCACCTGCTTTGCTTCCTTGCTTCACTGGTGATAGGCAACCAGAAAGCATGGGACATTATTAAAACAAAAGAGCAGAAAGCCGGACGCGGGAAAAGAGAGTCTATTTACCGGTTTTGGGAAGAAGGACTTCAAGCCAAAAGTACCAATGGGAACCGGGGCATATTTGTAGTAGCCCGTACGCTGGTTGGCGCCGGTGGAGGCACCGTTGGGCGGGCCGACAAGGGCAAGAGGCTGACTGAGTATATACTGGAAGCGGTCAAGGAGCAATTACAGCTGGAATTGGGTAAAAACCTTTCGTTATACCCGGTGGAATTATTGGCTGACCGCTTTTTGACAGAGGATCTCGACCGTTACCGCAAGGACTTGAAAAAATTTCTCAAAGACCCGAAATACTTCTCGGAAGACGAGTTTGAGGATGCGGATAATTTTATTCGCGACATTCAGGACAACAAGTCGCCCGATTATAAGATAAGCTGCGGGAATAAACTGTGGAGATTCTACACCGAGTATCTCAAGGTGCAGCCCCAAATTCCCGCCGAAACCGAAGACGTACTAAAGCACGTAGTCGAAACCATTATGGCGGAAGGATATACCGGGGCGCTTATCTTCCTGGATGAAATCTCCCTGTTCATGAAAGACCGGGATGAACTGCAGCGGGTGGACGATGAAAAAACCCTGGTGGTTTTAGCCAACCGGCTGGCCAAAGTTCACAATCTGCCGGTCTGGACAGTTTGCGCCGCGCAGCAGGCTATCGAGAGCAAGCCGGGGCAGGGAGTAAAAAACATCATTGCCGACGAGCGCTTAAAATTATATCCCCTCCTGCAGAATCCAAAGGATTACTACGACATCGTCCTGTCGCGGGTAAGGGAAATAAAAAACCCCGAGGCGATTAAAAATTATTATCTGTATTACAAAAGAGGCTTCACCTGGCCCAACAGCATCGGCGAAAAGGAATTTGCGCATTTCTTCCCCTTCTATATGCCGGCGGTAGAAGTGCTAAGGGATATTACCCACGAGCTGACCACGGCCAGGTCGGCCATACATTTCATGCACCAGACATTGAAACACCAGATCAAAATCAAGGGCAACGAGTTGATCAGGCTGTGGGAATATTTTGACGAGGCTATGGAATATGAGGAAGACCCCAGTGGGGTGCACGCCGGGCTGGTGGCCATTAAGACCAAGAGGGAGAGCGAATACCGGGCGTATGAATCCTGCCGCAACCAGATAAACGGCCTGACCAAAGGCCTGCTTAAGGCGCATAGGCAAAAAGGGATCAGGGTTGTGCAGACCTTGTTCCTTTATTACATAGCGCACAGGGATATCAACGGGCTCAGCGTGGAGGAGATTGCCAACTCGGTGATGATCGAAAGACAGCCGGACGCTACCCCTGAAGAAAATTTGCAGCATTATGGAACACTCGCTGACGCGCTTAAAAATGAGCTCCGGCAAATAGTGCAGACCTTTGATGATGAAAAAAATTCCCTTTACCGTTTTGAACCGGTAGTGGTTGGCATAGACCCGCAGCGGGAGTTTTTAAAAGCCCGTGAGGAAGCGGAGAGCAGCGAGGCGATACAGAAAGAATCGTGGGAAGCCTTATTGTCACTGGAAGAGTGGCCGGTGCACACCCGCCAGATGAACATGGAACTGGTAGGCGGGAACAAGTCTTTCCTGGCTGGATACGCAGGAACCGCAAACGGAGTTGTCATAGATATCAAGTGGCGAGGCCGCCACATAAACGGGCGTATAGACATGTTGGATATAAACCGGATCGTGGCCGGGGGGACTCCCTTGACAGGCATATATTCTGATCAGGACGATCTGGATTTTGCCGTCAAAATTGCCAGGCGGCCGGTTCAGGGAAAGACCCTGGATACGCTTATGCAGCGGGTAAAAGACCAGAGGATCTTGTTCTGGGCGCCGGATGATTTGAACCACGAGGAAAAGTCTTTGCTGCTGGACTTTGCCGCTTACCGCAAGCTGGTCTCCAGTTGGGAAGAAAAAGATACCGATGACGCGGTTACCATCATCAACTGGGTGTCCGGCAGGCTGAAAAACGAGATGGGTAAAATCTGCCGCCTGGTGCGTTCCAGCTACGGCCGGGGCCGCATAGACGCCCTTAATAACACCCGCTTGGATTTTAGCGCTGCCGGGGAATTGGAAGCGATCCTTTCCCCGCTGGTAGACCAGGTGCTCAGCAGTGTATATGTGTCAGCGGATATTAAGTTTGACCCGCCTTTTGAATTCCGCAAGGAAGAAGGAGTAAAACTTATTAACGGCATTGTCAAAACCGGCTTTATCCCCAAAGGGGCCAAACCCAATCAATACATCAGCGCTGCCCAGAATTACGGATATGGCCTCAGAATAATGAAAACAGGGCCTGAAAAAGTATTGAATACGGAAGGCAATATTTATGTCCAGGATATCTGGCAGTTTATAGACGTTCACCTGGCTGAAGGCCAGGAAATGAAACTGGACACATTATACAAGAATTTCATGGGTATTGGCGGGCCGAAAGACTACGGATTAACCAAAAGGATGGTGCAGATATATTTGCTGTGCCTGGTCCAGCAGGGCCGGGTGCAGGTGAGTGTAGGTCCGCAGGCGGGGCTTTCCTGCCAGGCAATTGATTATTCGAATATTGCCGGTATAGATTTCTCGGCTAAAGTGCTGGAGAAGATGGAAAAGCTGCAGAAAGTGGCCAGACCGGAAAACTGGGAGGTATTGCGCCCTTATCTTGAAAAAATAATGGGGAAAAGCATTCCGGCAGGGCTCACTGATGAGCAGATTTCACAGCAACGCCTGGAAATGAGGAACCTGTTTAAGGCGGTGCGGGAGGAAGCCGGGCGCGCTTTCGAAAAAGCCGCGGCATTATTTGAATGCCTGGATTTCCCCAACCCGTACGGTGAAGAAATGGAACAGGTCAGCAGGCTGTTTTCAACAGACCTCGAGGTGAGCAACGATATTGACCTGCTGCTGAGCGCGTTAAAAGATATATTTGGCTACCAGGCTTTTGATACAATGCGCTCTGACGAGGCTGAATTAAAAGACCTGGGCAACCGGCTGGCATGTTACCAGAGCGTCTGCCTTATGCTAAAATACGAAACCGAGCTGCGTGTGGGGCGCGCTTATGTGCAACATATCCTGCCGGATCTTAAAGACCTGCAGGCAGTGAAGCGGCAGCAGAAGTTGCTGGCGGAAAAAATGGCTGAATTTGATAAATATATCGATGAAGAGATTAAGTTAAGAAACGGGCTGATCGGTCATCAACCGCTCCTGCCGGGCGAGGAAGGGACTATTTGCAAGCTGATGCATGAATACCGGCTGGTATATACCGCCATGCATGAAAAAGCAACCCGGAGCTGTAACCATGCTCACCAGTCAATTGAACGGTTAATTACCGGGCCTGATTTTCAGGCTATTGTTGCCCTGGAAGAAATCACCGCTTTGCAGCCGGAGTTCAGTTCTGCGCTGCGCCTGCAGCTGGGAAATTTGGCGGGCGGGGTCTTCCAATGTGCTAATGATTCTGTAGCTTCGCTGGAAAAACAGCTCAAGGACGGCCCGCTGCACGAATGCGGCCTTAGTTTCAGCAATTATGGGAGCATTATCGAAAAAGCTGCTTCAGCCCTGAGCCAGGCCGGTGAGATCTGGGAGAAAACTGTCAACGGCAAGCTGGAAGTGTTTTTGAACCAGGCAATAAAAGAAAGGCTGAAACAGGGCGAAAATGAACCCATTATTGCCGCTTTACTGGACTGTTCTACGGTAGAAGGAGTAAGGGAACTCTTGCTGCGGGAGGTTACCGCTGATCCTGCGATTGTCGATACAATCAACCGTTTCTTAAAAGAGATTGTGGTCAAAGTAGTAAAAAAAGCTGATTTTAAGCCTTCCGTAACAATAGTGGAGGAGGTTCAGCTAGAAGATATAGCGCGGGAATTCAAAGATTTCCTGGCCAAGCAGTTTGCGGACATGGAGCCGGATGAAGACACAATACCTGTCTTAAAGCTGGAGTAGGGGTAGGGTTATGACATTATTGAATGATTGGATTAAAGATAAACTTGAAACGGTCAGGGGCTACGATCATGTTCTGGTCAGAGACCACTATGGCCTTCTCGGCAAAGCTGACAGGCTTATCGACCAGTTTGGCAGCGAGGCGGCTTATGTGGTGGTTACCGGGGCCACAAACCTGGCCTTCCGCATGTGTTATGAAACAGTGGTTGAGAGCGGGGCCCAGCGCATAATGGTAGTTGACCGGACTCCCTTGAACAGGCTCCGTAATATTAGCGCCAGTACTGCTCCACCATTGTTCTACCCGGATTTCTTAGCCACGGCGCCCGACGATGCCCGGATAAATCTGGATGTCCGCCAGTTTCTCAGGGATATAACCGGCGATCAGGAGTGGCCGGCTTTGTGCAATGACCAGGGTTACGCCAGGCTGATCGTTACCCACCTGGAAGGGGTAGTCCGGGCGCATATAAATCTAAGAAGGGCGAAAACGCAGGGGTTCACTGATTTTGACTTTAAGACCGTTATCGCCTTTGCCGCTTTGGGGTTGCCCGAGTTGGCTTTTAAAAAGCTCCGCAGTGAAGATTACTGGCGCATAGGCCTGTTAGGCCACCAGACCATGCAGGATTTAGACCGGCTGACCGGCGAGGTATTAAAGCCCATCAAGCAGCAGCTGCTACAGGCGCCCGCCCCATTTTGCTGGTTTGCCGACCAGGACGCGGAGATGGTGGTAACGGGATTCTACCTTTCGGCAATACTGGCCCAGCACACCGACAAGTGGAACTTGCTCCTGGCCAATATTGACCCCGGCCTGTCCTGCTTTAAGCAGGTGGAGGAAAAAATCCTGACTGAAACCACCCCCCGATTGATTAAGCTCGATCCTCGCCAGGCGGAAAGAGATGTGCAGGAGGTAGAGGGCAGCCTGGATCAGGAAGATCTCGACCTGCTGCTGATCAAAGAGTTGCGCATCGATACCCCCGCCGGCTTTATATCAATTATCGAGAAGGAAAAGTATTCAAATCTATTTCGTTCCCTAGCCTTGCTGATGGCTTTAGACGACTGTCTGAGTGAAAAACCGTCCCCGGACGCTATAAAAAAATTAAAAGAACAGCTATACAGCGCAGACAAAAGCGAATGTTTTGCTGGTTATTGGCAGTCAGAATCCTGGGCCAGGTTAAGCGAGGCCTATAAACTGGCTGTGGAAATTCATCATTTGCGCCGGCAATTATTCAGCATGCTTAAAAACATCAGGGTTAAAAAACCAGGGCAGCTCGGTTTTAAATATTACTGGCAGCAGTGGAACCAGCAGAAATTAAACCGGCTGGAGTATTACCTGTCTTCACTGGAGCGGCTGCTGGATACCGGCGTCATCTTGCCCAAACGCGAAACAGATCTGCCCGGGTTGTTTCTTCAGGCTTTGTCCCGGGCGCAAAAAAGGGTCAGGTCTATCAGCGATGAGGTGCATTACCAGCTGAACGCAATCAACAGGAGCTTTCAGGACCTGGTAGCCCTGGAGTATCCGCGCTGGGCGGATGGAAAAGACGAGGTTGTTTTGACCAGCCAGTTCATCAGCAGGTGCCTCAAACCAAACTGGGATCCCCAAAATGAAAAAGCGGTAATATTTATATTTGACGGCATGCGTTATGATATCTGGGACGAATTGCTCTGTCCGGCACTGGCGGAAAAGCTCGAGCTGCTGCAAGATTACCCCGCTGCCTCCATCCTGCCGACCGAGACTCAGCTAACCCGCAAAGCTATCAGCGCGGGGACATTCCCCGACCAGTTCGATACAAAAAGCAGCGAAGATAAACTGCTTAAAGAGGGCCTGGGCCGGGAGATGGGAGTACACCAGGAGGTTGAAGTGATCAACCCGGACGGACACGGGACCGGGGAGACTGTCCATTATCGCTGTGGTGAACTTGACGTTTAAATTTTTGAACTATGCGACAAGGAGCTGCACGGGATTCACATGAAAAAACTGGGTGACGGCCGGGAGGTCCCCGCCCGCCCGCTGGCATTCATTTACCAGCAGCTCATTAAAAATATTTTGGACCATGAAGTTATGACCATCATCCGTTCACTGGATCCTGGCGCCAAGGTATTTATTACTGCCGACCACGGCTTTGCCCGGCTGGGCAGGCAGCCTGTCTGGTTTAATGATGGCGATTTAAATGAACAAATTGACTGCAGTTATCAAAATACCATGCTCAAGGTTGCCTTTGATCGGGTGAACCTAAAGAAAGAATTAAAGGCCGCTATGATCGCTTTTTATCCTCAGGAATTGCGGCTGCCGTCCAATGAGAAACGCTTTGTTAAAGACCAGGGTCAGCTTATGGAAAAGGAGTTCCGCAGCATTGTCTTCCCGCGCCCGGGCTATTCGTTTAAACGGCAGGGTTCTCCGTACAATCCGGATGCCTATTCACACGGGGGCATCTCGCTCCAGGAAATGATCATACCGATGGTGGCCATGCGGGTGAAAGCTGATACGGACAGCCTGATTATTGCCGGACCCATTACCGGACCGGCCGAAGTCCTGGAAGGGGAAGAGATCGAGGTAAGAATGCAGCTGGAATACAAGGCGCCGGCTCTTTTTGGCGCTGAGCTGCGGGTTGATGTTGATGCTTATTATACCCCAATACCCGCCAAAATCCCGGCGGATCAGGTGGAACTGGCTCACCAGGTGTTATACGTAGGGGCTAATAGTGAAATAATCTACCGGTTTAAGCCGGGCGCTGATGAGGCTACTAAGGAAGAGAGAATAGACGGGGTAATGAAAAGGCTGCTCACCATAGAATTAAAATACAAAGACGGCCTGCGCACGGTCCGGCAGAGCCTGAGCCGGGGCTTCCTGGTTAAGCTGAACTCGGAGCAGGTGATCCGCCGCGGCGTGCCGACTCATTTAGGCAATATACTGGGACTTGCTCCCAAGAAAATAAGGTGAAACTATGCCGAAGAAGGTGTCGTATAACGCAAAGCAGGGAAGCTTTTTCAAGAAAAAGACTGCTGTCATGCCGAAGGGCTATTACTCGGGAGATCAGCCCAACCCTAATTTGAAATCTTTTGTGGAACAGCACCTGCTGGAAAATCCTTATGATCCAAAGACCGATGACTATGACATTCCGGCGTTTGACCATCCGATTGACACGACCAAAGCCACGGCCATCTATAACATGCATACCTACTGGTCAAAAAAGCCCCATGATGCTATAAGACAGTATATACAGCACTATACAAGGCCAGGCGATCTGGTGCTGGACCCTTTTTGCGGATCTGGCGGGACTGCCCTGGCCGCGCTGATGGAAGGGCGGAAGGCCATTGCCATTGACCGCAGCCCGGCGGCTACCTTTATTACCAAAAACTACTGTACCCCGGTGGATGCAGATGAATTGCAGGAGGCTTTTGAAGAATTGAAGGCGAAGGTGAAACCGGAAATCGACTGGCTTTACGAGACCAGGTGCGACCGCTGCGGGGGCAGGGCGGCTACCCGCTACACTGTCTACTCGCAGGTGTTTCAATGCCCGCGCTGCCTGCAGAAGGTGCCTTTATTTGATTGTATTGAGGTGGAAGGGCAAACACAGGCAGGCAAGCTTAAGAAAATAAAAGCCTGTCCCTATTGCTGTGAAAAGGGACAAACAGAGGAGATTAAGACAACGGGGGATAAGTTTGGCGCCATACCCGTGCTGGTCAGCTATCAGTGTGAAAACGGGTGTAAACCAAAGCGGAATGAACGGCGGTACAACGACCCTGATCCATTAAAAAGAGACTACTTTGAACGGTATGACCTGGCTAAAATCAGGGAGATCGAGGGTAAAGCCATACCTTACTGGTATCCAACAGACAGAATGATGCATGCGCCTGAAGACCAGGAGTGCTGGGGTGCTGAATGGCGACCTGGGCGGAACTTCCGTACGGTGGATGAGCTTTTTACGAAGAGGAATTTATGGGCATTGGCTGCGATAAGAGATGGAATTGAAACCATTAATAGTGATGAAGTAATTAAGAATGCAATTTTGTTCTGCTGGAATTCAATTCTACTTAACGTGAGCCGCATGACGACGGATCGTGACCGCTTAGGTTTTCTGAAAGGAACATATTATATTCCTCAGACATGTAGGTGTACTAACGTATGGGGTACAGTGGAAAATAAGTTCCGTATGATGTTGTCAGGATGGAAGGAAGTATATAAATCTAAAAAATCTACCGGACTAGCTATTAGTACAGAGTGTGTCACCTGCATGAAATTGCCAAGCAACTCAATAGACTATATTTTTACTGATCCTCCTTATGCGGATAAAGAACAATATGGTGAACTAAATTTTGTTTGGGAAGTCTGGCTTGGTTTTGACACACACTGGCATGATGAAGAGATTATAGTCAACGAAGTCAGAAGAAAGACAGTTGATGACTGGAGAAAGATGATGTCTTGTGCTATGGCTGAATGTTACCGGGTCCTAAAACCTGGGCGCTGGCTTTCACTTTGTTATCACGATACATCTGAAGGTACCTGGGAAATGGTTCAGGATATTATGGCAGAAGTAGGATTTATTTCTGATCAATTGGATTCTGCACTATACATTGATACTAATCAAAAATCCTATAATCAAAAAACCGCAGATAAAGTAAACAAACGCGACCTGGTAATCAATTTCCGCAAACCCAGGCCGGGTGAAACAGAACGATTGATAGTTATAGACGAAAATGAGGATGCCGCTACCTTTGCCCAAAAAGCTCATGCCATCATCCGCGATTACCTTTCTACCCACCCGGGCAGCAGCAAAGATCGCATTTATGACGAAGTGGTCAGCCGTATGGTGCGCAAGGGTCAAATGGAAGCACATAATTTTGATGAACTGTTAAAGCAGGTCGCTGATGAGGTTAAAAATCCTATTCGGAAAGACCTGTTTGAAAACGAAGCCCCGGACTTGTTTGGTACACATGAAGTTAGCCACTGGTATCTCAAAGAAGGCGATCCGATGCAAGAAGATGAACCGGAGATCGCCCGGGAAGACGCGGCGGCGAAAAAACTGGAACAGTTTATGAAGAAATGGCTAAAAGATAACCCGCACAAAGAGGGCGTCCACTATTCGGACCTCTTTGAGCAATATATCTATACTATTAAGGAGAAGCCCAGGCGGCAGCTTATTGATTGGCTGCCGGATTATTTCTATAAAACCCTGGAAGGCGCTTACCGCCTGCCGGCAAGCGACGAGGAGAGGATCGCCAAGGAGGAAGCCCGTCATTCCGGCCAGAACCGCCGCATCAAACGATATGTGTCCTACCTGGAAAACGGGCTGCCGGCGCCTGAGCAGGAAAGGCCCACTGACGCTACCCTGGCCGGGTGGATCAGGACCTGCAAGCGTTCCGGCATGTATGCCCAGGGCAAGTACCTGTATGAACAGGGCGGGTTGAATCTGGACAGGCTATCTGAAGAGGCTGCTGTTAATGTGGAAGAGGACTACCTGGTCTGCGTCCGGTCTTTGTCCCGTGAGCAGGCGGAGCAGAAACAGACCAAACGCACCCGTAAAAAGGGAGGGGCTTAGATATCGAGCTCAAAGAAATATTTCGCGGCAAAGTAGTCAACAAGGCGCATACCATCAATACCGGCGTGGATGAATTTCCCCGCTATGTAGTTGAATACCTGATTGATAATTACTGTCAAGAAGAGACTTTTTATACTGATCTGGACGTGGTGGTCCGCCGGCTGAAGGAAAACTTTGTGCACGGGGCCGAGGCTGAGAAAATACGCCACCATATCAGAGAAAACCGCAGTCATTCGGTAATAGCCAACCTGGAGGCCCGGCTGGTGGAAACCGAAGACAAGTACTGGGCCAGCATATCGGCTATCAACGAGAACTATGTCAATATCCCGGAGACGATTGTCAATCAATACCCCATGCTGCTGTCGGGGGGCATGTGGGGCACGATTGATCTCACTTATGACGAAACCGAAGTTCATAATAAAAAAATAAGGCCGTTCAAGGTGACCGGCTTTACTCCTTTTCAGGTCAGTGTTATCAACCTGGACGAATATATATCCAAGCGGCGGAATTTTTCTGCTGATCAATGGATTGATGTCCTGATCAATTCCTGCGGCCTCTCTCCGGAAAAAATGAACAAGCGGCAGAAGCTCTTGTATTTATCCCGCTGCATTCCCCTGGTGGAGAGCAATGTGAATTTCATAGAATTGGCCCCCAGGGAAACAGGGAAAACCTATCTCTACCGCAATATTTCCTACTACGCGCATGTGCTTTCGGGAGGCAAGGCCACTCCTGCGCAGCTTTTTATCAATCTTAATAACGGCAAAATCGGGGAAGTGGGCGCCAGGGACGCAGTGGTTTTTGATGAAATAGCCAACACCGATTTCCAGGATCCGAAGGCGCTGGTCAGCATTATGCAGGGTTATATGCAGGACGCCAAGTTCAGCCGGGGCAAGAAAGAGATCCTGGCCTTTGCCAGCCTGGTCTTCGTGGGGAATATTGATGTGCAGGGAAAGCTGCCTCATGAGAAGTACTATCATCTCTTTGAGCCGCTGCCAGATTTTATGCAGGTAATTGCTTTCCTCGACCGGATTCATGGCTACCTGCCAGGGTGGGAGATACCCAAACTGGGTCCGGACAGTTATGCCAGGGATTACGGCTTTATCACCGATTATTTCTGTGAAATTATGCATGAATTACGGCGCGTGGATTTGCTCAGCAGCGCCCGTCACCGCTTTGAGATCCTTGATTTGGGGAAAACCGCCCAGGGAGTGTCCGGCCGCGATCAGAGAGCAATCATGAAGACAGGATCAGGCCTGCTTAAACTTATCTACCCGGATGGTCAGGTTACTGATGAGGAATTGGAGGAAGTCCTGCTTTTATCCTGCGAATTGCGCCAGCGGGTGCGCGAGCAGCTGCACCTGATCGCGCAGGGGGAGTACGAGCGTATAAAACTTGGAGTAAAGATCCTGCCGTCCGGAAAGCAAAGCGCTCCTCATCTGCCTGATGCGGATAGGGTACAGAATGTGTCCCTGCCTCCCGAATCAAGTGTCGGTGAGGTTATCGGTCTGGCTGTTTCCGGAGACCACGGCTGCATAATGCGCTTTGAAATGCAGGCCACCCGCGGGCATGGGCGAATAGTGCCGCTGGGTTCCATACAAAAAGTAATGCGTGAGAGTATCGAAGCGGCAGCGCAATATATCAAAGCTAATCATGATAAATTAGGCATTTCCTTAGAATGGAGACAAAACTATGACGTGGCTGTCCTGGCCACGTATATGGGTATACCAAAAGAAGGACCCTCAGCGGGAGTTGCTATGGTTACGGGTATCGTATCAGCTCTGAAAGGCATACCCGTGCGTAACGACTTGGCCATGACCGGCGAGATTACCATCATGGGCAAGGTCTTACCTGTGGGTGGGATTCAACAGAAGGTAAGGGCTGCCTTTGACGCCGGCGTCAAGGAGGTCCTGCTGCCAAAAGAGAATCTTGACGAGGCCCGACACCTGCCCTCCTATGTACTTGAAGCAGTAGAGCTCACCCCTGTAAAAACGGTTCAAGATGTATTGAAAATTGCGTTAATCGAGGAACAGTCAGATACAGAAAAAGCGGCTGGAATTTAATGTGTGAGAATATAAACCGGGATCCTTTTGTGAGCAATTTTGTTTCAATTTAAAGGAGTAGTCTATGAATACTCACTAGCGTTGCATAAATGCCTGGATTTTGTGAGGGAATTTCCGGTTGTATACCCGGCGAAAGCTCGTCAATGTTTTGATCGCAGACTATACCATGGTTGGGATGTGTAACGGCTTTCACATAAGCATGATAAGGCGTTCCTTCACAGCTTAAGGATGCGGAGATGAGGATGTTGGTATCGATCAATACTCTCATAATCCTTCAATCTCCGCGCGGACGTCCTTTACCAGATCCATGACGTCGTCATCGGTTTGGATCCCGGCTTTTTCCGCTTCGCCCTTCATTTCTTTCTGTAACATTTTCATGGCGTAGACAGCGGAATTCATAAGAATGACCCGGCCATCCTCGCAAATGAGGGTGACACGGTCTCCAGTGGAAAGGCGAAGCTTAGAGCGCATATCTTTAGGAATCGTGATTTGGCCTTTGGACATTACCTTTGCATTGTCAACAATTGGAACACTCATAGCGAACCCTCCTTTATTGGGTATAAAAGCAGGGTAAATCCTACTTTTCCTACCGTTAGTATATGCCAAATCGCGATAAAATACAATAGCTTTTGGAATTAAGGGGGAATTAAGGGGACACCATACTAAATTTTTTATTTTTATCCTTGAGAACTATTCCTATAATATAGTATGATCAAGTTCTTCGGAGATAATGGAGGTCCTTGGTGGTATAGGCTGTGCAAATCTCTCCGATTTTATCAATGGTCCATTCGGCGGCGTCCGAGGCGTAGTCTATTGCTTGTACGAGTACTTCGCGTGGCAACTTGTCTCTCTTGATCTCTATGACTACCAGGTTTCCCGATCTGTCGATGCCGAGTAAATCAATCGGGCCTGACCTAGACATAACCTGCCGCCCAATGACGGCAATATCGGCCCCAATAATGGCTGGATGTGAGGCAATCCATGGCTCCAGATCATAAGGCTCCGTCTTCCCTTCATTCTTCAGGTTAGTGCTGACCGATTGGAGCTTTCCGCTCACAATCTGCCATGTCTTGATCTCAGTTCCCATGCCTTGTCTCCTTTCATTCTGGTGCTAACGTTTCGGCTAACTGGCGACGGCCACGTCACATCGAAAAAAAGCAACCCCGCCATCCCGCCGTCCAGTTCAGCCGATTGTTAGCTGCTGGTTTATCTACGCCCAGACTGGAGTAGAGAAATGAATTCATTCGGGTTCATAATAGGTATCGCCCTGAATGGGTTGAGTTCTAGAAGATCTTTGTCGCTACTAATAATGCAAGTCGCCGTACCATTAACCGCCAGTTCGAGAAATATATCATCCTTCGGGTCACGGCAGGCTTTCACCGCTTCATTGATTTCGACAAATACCGCTTCCAAAACCAATCCAGATAAGAAGCACTCCCGTTCTTCTCGAAGCAAATAGCGATCGAATTTCGAGCGGCTGAGTACCTCGTTCAATTCCTTCACTATAGGCAAAGATAGCAAAATCACGCCGTGATCAAGTGCTAAATCAAATGCCCGGCGGGGTTTCGAATCTTTCAAGAGGAGTGCGCTGACGATAACACTTGTGTCGAAGACGTACTTTCCTTTAGTCTTCATTGAGTATTGCCTTCAGGATTTCCGGCGTAAGACCGCGTTCTTCTGCTTTCTGGCTGATTTCATTCATTATTGCTTTCAGAGGTTCCCGCGTCCGGGTCATTTCACTGAGTCGAATACTAAGCAGAGCCTCCAATTTCCGCCGATCTTCTGCGGAAGCTGATTTAAAAACGCGCGCTGCTTCGGCATCGACCTGGATAGTAATCTGTTCCGTTTCCATACGCTCACGCTCCTATGATATTTCCTTTTCCTTCGGACTTTATTACACTTTCGGGCATGAAGCAAGCATCGAATAGTCTCGCGGCTAACTACTGTTTATATGGTTTCCAGATAAACCCGTACTCAGGTTTTGCTTCCAGGTAACACGCTGTTGCATCTTTCCGACAACACACGTTATTCCAACGGGTTAGGGACACGAATGCCGAAAGTCCGCTTCTTATATGGTTTTGCGCATAACACGCATCGCCCTCTTCCTCGCAAGGCGTCCACCGGGCTCTTGACACCCCGGACCCCGCGATTCAGAACATGGGTGTAGAGCATGGTAGTTCGGACATTGTTGTGTTTCAATAATTCCCGTACAACTCGGGTGACATATCCGCTTTCGAGCAAGTGCGTTGCAAAGGATTGGCGGAGCGTGTGGTAAGTCATCCGTTTGGCGAAACCGAACTTGCCAACGGCCTGCCTGAACGCCTTCTGCAAGATGGATTCATCCACTGTATTAAAAATTATTCTAAACCACAAAGAGCTTAATGTCAAAAGAAAGAGTGGTTTTGTATTGATGAAGGAAAGATTTAAGAGCGAAAACATTGAAGATGAAAATTACCTGTTAACAGCGATAAGATATGTCCATCAAAATCCTTTAAAAACCGGTACCGGTACTGCCAAAGGGCATAAATCGATGGCCTGAAATGCACTGCATGGAAATCTGTAAGGGGGGAACTGGTAAGACTTCTGCCGGAGAAATCAAACCTTTCCCGAAAGAGGGAATGCGACAGCACTGGGCTTAAGCCGTGAAATGGTGAGAAGGATTGCATTGTCAAGAGACCTGTCCCTTTGACAGCACCTTTGACAGCATTGAGAAGATTGAAAGAAAGAAGAAAACCGGTACTGGTATAAGGTACCGGTTCCACAGTATTTTAAATTATAAATCAAGATAAAACGACGAAGACTGCGAACTGGAGTTATTTATGGAAGAATTTTAGAAGAATTTTTCACACGGTCTGACGTTTCTTTTGCTTCCCCCCATGCTTCCATGCTTTGCTTCCCTCCGCCTTCCTCGCTTCACCGAAACCTCGGTTTCTAAGCATCCGCTGGGTATTGCCTCCACTTACAGGATATAGTATACTAAATAAAAAGTTTCAAAGACATCAAGAGTACCTTGGAAAAACAATGAAGAAAGGCCTTTATGACCAATAAGCGTACAGAAAACGAAAAGAAGTTCCGCTCATGGAATGAACTTCTAGACGGTGGTCGTCGATATTTCTATGAAGTTCAGGGAAAACACGGATGGAGGGCGCAATACGTTAAAGAAGTGGATAGATCAGAGCAAACAATAAAGTTCTACCAGGAGATATATGATCAAAAGGGCAACCTGGTGGAAATCCACGAAAAATTTCCTGAAGACAATGGCCATAGGAAAATGAGGGAAGGAGGCAAAAAATGAAAATCAACCGTCAAAATGTGGCACAAAAAATCATTGACTATTTATATCACCGAATTAACTTGTCAGACCTGGTTAACTGGGCGGAAATGTCAATGATGGAAGCTAATTTTGAAGAAAAGGAATACGAAACTTTAAGGGACATCATCAGCCGCTTGGGCCTGGCTGACGTGAAGGCTTTTGGAATAACGTGGGAGGAATGTGAAAACTTCCTAAACCAGTTAGGTTACCGGGTAGATTTAAGAGTAACGGAAATTAAAGCAGTTTAATAGATATTCCTGAACAAAAACGGGTAGTTCCCGTGTAATTCTCGGTATACAACACTTATCTCTCTTTCTCGATACTTAGCAATTTCTTTGGCCCAAGCCCTTTGTGGTTTTAATATACGGCCAAGTTGAGATATGCCTTCGAACAATTGCCATCCCGGCATAACTTAAACTCCCTGCCTGATATGATACTGTATTACTGATACTACAACCATTCTTATTACTTACCATTTTAGGTTAGCTGAAACATTTCGCCCAAGACGTGCATATACCGGTTCGGCGGAGCCGCAGTTCCGGAAAAGCAGAGCCATGCTTCCGGGCATGAGAGCCATTTGGTTATGGTGACTTATTCACTATTGGTTTGTGTTTTTGATTCCGCAGACCTCTCTCATTGAATATTCCTTCCCATCTCCATGAATTTCTATGGTGTAAGAATCAGGGACTGTCAAGGGGACCGGTACATTGATACATGCTTAATTATAAGGTAAACTTTGTAACTACTCAGGCTAACGCCTGGGGCATAAAAAGAGGCAACTATAACCGAAACCGGGGTAATGTCCAACTATAAGACTTCATTGCAATTTGGGACAAAGGGTTTACCCAGAAGAGCGTCCCGGATTGCATCCAGTACTGGAATAGAATTTTTCTTGACCGTAGAGATGTAACCCCTGATTCGGCAAAAGATCTTGGCGCCCTGAAGGGACCGGAATCCACCGGAAATCT
>JBAZGB010000017.1:0-41296 GCA_041653135.1 Eubacteriales bacterium
AGATGTGGTTCTTGACGACAGCAAGGTTCTTGGTGAAGTAGGGCAGGCCTTTGTTCCCCTGCAGAACCGCCTTGGCGTAAGAAGAATTGAGCTGGCTGCAAGATGTTGCGGCTCCGCTACCAGGTGTATGGAATTGATGCTCACCCAGGCCAGAGTCCGGGAGACATTCGGCTCGCCTATCGGCGACCGTCAGTTTATCCAGGGGATGATTGCTGATTCGACAGCCGAGATACACGCTACGCGCCTGATGGTTTACCACGCGGCAAGCAAGTATGATTCCGGTGAAAAAGACCTGCGCGTTGAGGGCGCGATGACGAAGGTGTACGGTACCGAGATGCTGCAGCGGGTTTCTGATAAAGCGATCCAGATGCACGGAGCGCTCGGTTTGAGCAAAGAGATGGTTCTTGAGTACATCTACCGTCTATGCCGTGTATGGCGTATCGTGGAAGGTCCCTCCGAAATTCACCGCTGGCTGACTGCCCGGCAGATAATCAAAAGTGAGAAGCCTTATGAAACTATAGTGGGAATGCTGTAAATAATATTTGTAAATATAAATAATATTAATGAATAAGGAGGTAAAATTATGAGCACTGGAACTCTGGTTTTTAACAAGGAAGGTTATATAGGTATTCTTACCCTTAATAACCCCGATGCATTGAACGCTCTGCCGCTTGAAGGGTGGGAAGAGCTGCGCGAGACCTGCTTTGAGATTAAAAAGGACCCTGACGTACGGGTGGTAGTTGTCACCGGAACAGGTGACCGGGCTTTCTGCACAGGGACTGATCTCAAGAAGACAGCCAAAATGGCGGATGAAAGTTTTGTAGCCACCTACTTTGACTGGGAAACCTACCTGTCAGGCTTAAAGATGTGGAAACCGACTATAGCGGCCATCAACGGCTTTTGCATCGGCGGCGGTCTGGAACTGGCCCTGGCCTGTGATCTAAGAGTAGCTTCCTCCAAGGCGTCTTTTGCCCTTAGCGAAGTTAAAGTGGCCAGCCTGCCCGGGCTAGGCGGGATGCAGCGTCTGATCAGGACTGTTCCCAAGGCAGTAGCCATGAAGATGATTCTTGGCGCAGAGCGCATCAATGCACAGGAAGCTTACCGGATTGGTTTGATCAGCGATGTGTTTGAGCCGGAAGCGCTTATGGAAAACGCGATGAAGATTGCCGGCCAGATTGCAGCAAACGCTCCGCTGTCGGTTAAAGCAGCCAAGCAGGCATGTGTTGTGGGCGCTGATCTGCCCCTTGATCAGGCAATCATGTACGACTACATGCTCTGGGGTATCCTGCGTGACACCGAGGACAGGCTGGAAGGCCGCAAAGCTTTTGCTGAAAAGAGAGCGCCGCAGTATAAAGGGAGATAAACTTTACTTAAGATGAGGAAAAAGCGCCGGCTTAAAAAGCGGCGCTTTTTTTATCGCAAAAGAATGTCAACAACCCCGTCCCCGCGTCACCCCCGCGTCACCTGACCGGACCGGTATGATATTTTTTTATTTTTTTTTAGCAAAGTTTTCTTTACCGCACATTTATTTCTGTAACTCATATATATATTAATAGATTACTTTTGAAAGGGGGAAGTATGCATATGGCGCAAAGTACACAGACCACGGAAAAGCTGCGCGTTCACCAGGTAGTCAGCGAAGAAACGCAGCAGGTTGTGGTCCGTGGCAAAGTAACCGTACCTGAAGCGAAGCCGGATGTGGACAAAATTCTTTCTACGGATAAAACGGTAAATATCGAAAAAACGGAAGTTGTACCTGACAAAGTTATAGTCGAAGGAAATATAACCTTACAGGTAGTCTATATTGCCTTTGAGCCAGCACATTCCGTTCATCATATGCACGCGAAAATACCGTTTACTGCCTTCGTTGATGTTCCCGGTGCGGAGCCGGGGATGGAAGTACAGGTAAGGGCTGCAATTGAGGATGTAAACATCGCTCCCAGCCGTGATGATGCCCGGGTATTTGATGTAGCTGCTGTACTTTCAGTGTTTGCCAAAATTACCGAGGTTCAGGACGTTGATATTTTGACAGAATGCCCTGCTGGAGCCACCTGCAAGTCTGAGATCATTAAGATCGACCACGTAGTTGCCAGTAAGACTAAACAGGTCGTAGCCAGTGACGTGTTTAATGTTCCGGAGGAAAAACCCTCGGCTGAGAAAATCCTGGACACTATAACCACTGCAGAAGTTACCAACATACGGGTATTGAAGAACAAGGTTATTGTCGACGGTAATGTAAAAATCAACGTCATTTACGTTGCCATGGAGCCTGAACAATCGGTACATGAAATGCACAGGACCTTCTCATTTAACGATTTTATTGAAGTGCCCGGTGTTCGCTCAGACTCGGATGTAAGAGTTGATGCAGAAGTGGAAAGCGCAGATGTTGACCAGCACACTCCCGACCGTTTGTCGGCAGACGTAGTTTTAATGCTCACAGCAAGGGCTTTTGAGACAAAACAAGTTAAAGTGATTACTGAGGTGTCCGGAGCACAGGCTAAGATGGCGAGGCTGAAAATCGATCATGTTGTCGGGGAGGACAGCACTCAGGTTGTACTGAGGGATACATTTTCAACACCAGATCCCGAACCGGTTATCGAAAAAGTTTTAAAGACCTCGGTTGATAAAGCGGAAGTTAGAGAAACAAGAATACTCAAAGATAAAGTCATCATCCGGGGCGACGTATTTGTTGAAGTAACTTATGTTGCCGGCCTTCCGGAACAACCCGTACACGTTATACGCCGGAAAATCCCCTTCCATACTTTTGTTGAAATACCGGGAGTGGAAGAGGGAATGGACATTGATGTAACAGTAACAACCGAGTATGCTACAGCCGGTTATGAACTCTGCCATATTACTATTGAACTGGTCATTAAAGTAACTGCCAGGGCTGTTGAGACTATGCAGAAGGATATTGTAACCGAGGCTGAAGTTCCCACTCCGGCGCCGGTTTGCACACCGGGGGAAATAATCGACTACACTATCCAGTCGGGAGATACCTTCTATTCAATAGCTCAAAAGTATGGTACGACAGTAGCGGCAATCACGCAGGCCAATCCGGGGATCAACCCCGAGAATTTACAGGTGGGGCAGGTTATTAAAGTGCCTTGTCCCCCGGCAAAAGGTTAAAAATATATTATATAAAGGAGGTTTTAGATATGCCCATTCAATACGAGTTTACAGAACCGGAAATTGTAACATGTATGAAAATTGTCACTCCGGTAGTACTGTCGGATGAAGAAGCGCAGGTTCTGATCGACAAAACCGTTCACCTGCCTGAACTGGTCAAAAAGATTGATCACATTGACGCCTGGGTAAAGGATCTGGAAGCTGAACCTGTATTTATTCACGAGGGTTTAGGTCACTGGCATATGGTTATTCCCAGAGAATGGCAGCATCATTTCAACCACTGTGTGGGAGGCGTGTCGATCCTTAAAAAGGTTATTGTGAGTGGAATACTGCATAAGCAAATTTATTATGTGAACAAAGACGACACTGTCAAGCACATGCAGGAAGAAATTCCTTTTTCAAAAATGGTCGAGCTGACCAAGCCGCAGCCAGTGCTGGATGAGGACGAAGTAGTTATCCGCCATTTTAGGCCAAGAATTGATGTCTCATGGGATCTGATCAGGGGCGGCCGCCTGCAGCAAACCGGTGTGGTTATTGTAAGACTCAAGCTGGTTGAAGAGCGCCAGATTTTCGTTCAGGTTTGTCCCTCGCCTGATATTTGCCCGCCAGGCAACCTGCTTGAAGATCCCGGTCTGGAGCAGTGGGCTGGCAACGCGCCTCTCTTCTGGGGGGCAACTAATGTCCGCCGGACCAGTGTTGCTCATTCAGGAAGCTTTGCTGCAGAGCTTGGAGTGGTTCCGACTCAAGAGGCTGCTTTATTCCAGACGGTACGCACGAATATTACCCCAGGACGTTCTTATAAATTATCCTTCTGGGCAAGGGAAGACTTCTATGGAACGAGCAACTATTCCCTGACAGCCGAAGTGCGCTTCTTCAACAGAACGGGTATGCCGGTTGACGGGGCCAGCAGCAGTTTTCCGGGTTCCGCGATACCTGACAACGGGTATCAGCAGTTTACGATCAGCACTCCCGCGGCGCCCATAGGGTCTGTAACAGCCATAGTCAGATTCACTTTTATGCCGAATACATCGCTGCCTGCTAATAACTGCATGGTAAAGATTGATGATGTTGATTTTTCATGCGTTGGCGGTATTTAATATTTAACTGTCAGCAAAAAAATGGGAGAAGCTGTTTAGACAGCTTTTCTTTTTTTAGGAGATTTTTTAAGTAGAGGTGACCGGAATGGATCAAGGGCAGGGAACTTACGGGCTGGAAAACACACTGTTTTCTATTTTGGAAAGAAGCGGTGGTTCAGGCGTAGATCAGAATAACCTGCTTATTCTGATGAGCCTGTTAAATCTCATGGGGATAGTCAATATTCTGGGGCAAAAGAAGCCGGGCAAACCCGAAACAAAAACTGAACCGCTGGGAGATAAGGCTTCGGTTTAGAATGATTTAGCAAGGCGGCGTCATTAAAAGCACCGGCAGGCATAAATAGACGCCGCCTGATAAATCTGGCGCCGGGTCATTTTTTCCAGTTAAGCTTCCGGTATTTGCTGATCATTTTGCTGATTATCATTGGAACCAGGAAAAGCTTTGGCCATACTTGTTTGAAAGTTTTCCAGACCCGAGCGGAATGTTTGGATAGTAGAAAACACAGCATCAATTAAAGAGGCCAGGTAACCAAGCTTTTCTTCGGTATCAGTTTTTATGCACATCATAAGCAGTACAGGAGCAAGGAGAAAATTATTAATTTCACTTTGACTATTCAAAACAAATATACCTCCGTCTATTAAACTTTTCGTTATCTCATTTAGCTGCCAACTGGGTTAAATTGTATAAGCTTTCCATGCCGGTTTGCAAAGTACGTACCGAGAACTGCGCAGCCTCTAACATAGATTTAAGAAAAATCAAATGAGTTTCAACTTCGGGTATTGTTGCCAGGATTAACAGAATCAAAATTAAAAACAATGTAAATGGGTTGTCTGGTTGTATGATCTGGGGCAATTGTAATTCCTCCTTTCTCTAGTAATTTAAGGAAAGAAAAAATCTCTTTTTACCTAAAAGTTCCTTTTGTATACTACGTACCGATCGCATATCCTGTGACATTTTTATATAAAGAAGCAAGCTATAACTTTTAGAAGCCTTCTTGAATATAATGGTGAGGGAGGTATCGGAATGTCAGAAGAGGGCCATAACCTGGAACATGTACTTTATAAAATACTTGAACTGCAGTCGAAGCCGGAAACCGGCAGCCCAGGTGATACAATGCTGATGCTGAGCCTTTTAAATCTGCTTGGCATAGTCAGTCTGCTGAACAAACAATCATTCCCGGTTGCTTCAAATCAGTCAGCAGGGATAAATCCTCTGGTGGGTATGCTCGGCAGTATGCTCGGGGGAAGGCAGCAGAAAGCCGGCGAGGAGAGTACCGGAAGCGGTCAAGGCGGGCTTCCGTTTAACCCGGCGGCATTACTGAATATGGTTTCTCCACAGGCGGGCAATCAGGTAGACCCTGCATTGCTGCTAAAGCTTCTGGGAGGCTTATTAAAAAGCGCTCCCCAATCTGATGAAAAATCAAAGCCCGGGGAATCAAAGGCAGTTGTTGACAGCCCGCAGGCTGGCAAAGCGGCTGAAGTAAAAAGAAGAAACACTATTCCTTCGTGGGATTCACGGTTGGGCGCAGGATAAAAGTAGACATCCATGCTGCTGAAGCGGCGCCATCAGAAGGATAAAAATTCATCAATAAAGGAAGGACAATGCCTTAAGTGCGATTTTGAGCTTGGTGAACATGAGCACGCTTAGCAGTTGACCTTCCTGATGCAAGTTAATTTTCAATATAGGAATTTGAATATGCGGCTGGCGCAAGATCAGCCGCATATATTTTTGGGTGCGGGAAAAGATATTTTATGATTTGGAAAGAGGCGTTTTTGTGACTGAAAAATTGCTTGCTTTGATAATAGCCGCAGTTGCAGGTATGCTGATGGCTTTCCAGGGTTCTTTAAACGCCGCGCTGAGCAAAGTTATCGGGTTGCTGGAAACAACCTTTTTCGTGCATTTGATAGGGCTGGGCACTGTCGGAATAGTGCTTTTCTCCTTGAGTGCAAAAATTTCTACGGCTCAGTTAACCCGTTCACCCTGGTATACATACCTGGGCGGCGTGCTGGGTGTTTTAATTATTTATGGCGTTGCCCGGAGCATCCCCAAGGTAGGAGTTGCCCCGACCACGACAGCTATTATTTTGGGACAGGTCCTTACGGCGAGCTTTATAGATCACCTGGGTCTTCTTGGGATGGAACGCCTTCCTTTTACCTGGTGCAGGATTGCAGGAACCTTGTTATTAGCCGGCGGGGCATGGTTGCTGTTAAAAGAATAGGTTAAAAGAGATGACCAAAATTATACCCAGAAAGATACCCAGGCAGGATGCTTGCCACCTTCCGCTAAAGGCCTCGGGCAATAATTTTAAGAAAACAATGTAAAGCATTGAACCGGCGGCAAATGCTAAAAGAAGTGAAATAAAGACGGGTGAGGCTTTGATAAGGATCATTCCCAGAGCAGAACCAAGCGGCGTGACCAGGCTGATAAAAAAGGTAATTGCCATGATCCTGAAAGCGCCCATGCCTCCTATACGCAGAGGCGCGCTCATGGCCATGCCTTCCGGTATGTTATGGAGCCCTATTGTCAGGGTAAGCAGAGTGCCCAGTGATATTGGTTCGACTGCGCCTGCAGCGATGGCGAGTCCTTCGGGAAGGTCATGGAGCGCAATTCCAATGGCGATGAAGTAACCAAGAAGGGTGTGCCTGTGTTCTGAACTTCCTGCCAGCAGTGTACGGTTAAACAAAAAATCAAGCAAGCCCATAATAACGAAGCTCAAAGCACATCCTTTCAAGCACAAGCCTAACCCGGACTGATAAAGCGCCGCAGGAATAAGATCCAAAAAGATTAACGCCAGCATGGCTCCGGAAGCGAATCCCAGCATCAAGGAAAGCTGCCAATATTTTATGCGGCTAAAAAAAAGTATTATAAGCGCTCCCAAACATGTTCCCAGCCCGGCAATCAAACTCATGAATAATATTTTATCCACCTGCTGTTCACCTTCCTAAGGAGTTATATATTAAAAACAACAGGCAGGTAGCACATTTATTTAAAACCACTCTGAAAATAACCTCGTTAGGGAGGTCAACTGCCTACGTGCTCATGTTTGCAAGGCTCAAAATCGCACTTAAGGCATAGACCTCCCTTTGCAAATGAATCTTCATCCTTGAAGCCGGCCCAGTTTCAGCGGCAGAGATGTCTATTTCTTTAATTATGCATGCCTCTGCGGTAAGTTTATTTGTTGTCCGGGATAAATCTGGTCCGGATTCATATTCGGATTGGCCTTGATAATATTTTCAAGGGGGACGCCAAAGCGGATGGAAATTTGCCATAGTGTATCTCCGGATTGCACAGTATAGGTTTTGCCGCCGGAATGTTCCTGGACAGGTGCTTTACTCTTCCCAACATCCTGGCTTGAAACAATAACGACAGGTGTCCCTATAGATACTTCAGGAAAAATCGTTTCGATGTCGCTGTTGTGCATCCTGATGCATCCATGAGAAATTGCCTGGCCGATAGATGCCGGGTTATTTGTTCCGTGAATTCCATAAGGACCATTTGGTATACTAAGCCCCAACCATCTTGTTCCCAGCATTCCCCCCGGGTTAACAGATTTATTAACTACCTGGTAATTCCCATTTGGCGTTGGTGTTGAAGGTTTGCCGACTGCTACCGGATAATTTGAGGGAGTCTTATCACCCCTGCAATAATTCAGCCTGCGCAAGTTGGTATTGATGATAATCTGTATTCCTGCTTCGCTGCATTTAACTGACATATTACCACCCCTTGATATTTTATAATGCAATATTATGTTAAAAGAGTGGGAAAAGGTCCGTCAGGTGGAAATTTTCGCTTCTTTCTATAATTAATGTGATAACTTTTAACAAGCTTCCGCCATATTATATACAAAAATAGTGAAAGGGGGCTTTTATAATGGCTTTCGGGGTTCCCGGAGAAAGCTGTGAGTGTTTAATCTGGTTGATCTTTCTTATCCTTATCCTGCTTCTTATTAGCTGTCTATGCCCCAATATCTGCAAGTCTTAAAACGTTAAAACCGTTTTTGTTGCTAAAGGGAAGGCATATGAGAAAAGCCTTCCCTTTAGCATTTAAGGAAGCCGTTACGATTAAATCAAGATAAAGAATTTTTATTCCTTTTCCTATTGCACGGTTACCTCAACTTGAAAAGTTTTTTCAGGTTGTATATTTTCCCAGGAACGGCTGTATTTCAGGGATAATGTCGTGGCGCCGCTGCCTATGGCTTTAAATTCCCAGTTATCCGCGCCGCCGGCGCCCGCGAGCGTTGAATCTGAAAAATATTCGTGATTTGTTTCTTTTAAGACAAGCTGATCCAGTTCTCTTGCGTAACTCCATGAATATCCTGTGCTCGGGTTGCCCGGCAGGCTTAAGTGAAGAACTTGCCCTTTGGCAAGGCTGATCTTTTTTCCATTATCAGATTCTGATAATGCTGCACTGTCCTGATCCGCCATCTGGATTTTAACAGTCATGGTTTCATTATCCCACTTAACATCTGCGCCTAATGCCTGA
The DNA here is from genome assembly GCA_041653135.1 of Eubacteriales bacterium. Taxonomy (GTDB): domain Bacteria; phylum Bacillota; class Desulfotomaculia; order Desulfotomaculales; family Nap2-2B; genus 46-80. Next base: position 8,707 of record JBAZGB010000017.1, read on the forward strand.
ACAACCCACCTTAAAGGCACCATAACCCTTCCTTGAATAATTTGAGGCTGCACATCTGTGATAATTTCTTTGTTGTTTATAAATATTTTAATAGTACTGGCTGCAAAAGCTCCCAAAACGACAGATACAGATAAAACAATAGCGCAGATTACAACAATCATTAGTTTATTGTAATTGTACATTTTAAACCTCCTTATTTATTTGTTATTACTTATAGACGATATTATAACGTGATTTGTTCCTTTTTTCTCCATGATTTTTCTGCTTGCCTTAACCGGAAGCTAATATATAATTAATTTAATATTTAATAAAGTAAAAGGGGTGGCTATGATCAAAAGCATAAAGTACGCCGCGTTTATTTTGCTGGTTATTTTAATGTTTTGCTTTTCCGGATGCGCAAACAATAAGAATAAAAGTGGAAGTGGAGATGAGCAGGTTCTTGCCGGTTTTGAGAATTTGCTGCGGGGCGCAAATGAAAAATCAGTTTTAAGTTTCATAGATGAAAATATTGGCAATGTTTCCCGGCAGACAGCGGATAAGCTTGTCTACGGATACGAAAAATTGCAGAAGGATGCTTTAAATGATCTAGAAGAACAATTTTCCGGAAGCAAGGAAGAAAAATGGACAATTACAATTCCTCAGGGTTTGCAAAAAGAGTTCGGCTATTCTTTTAGTATGGATAAAATTGATTCAATTAAAGACCCGCAATTGAAGGAAATATTACAGGAAGTAAGAAATTCGGGGTACCTGGCCAGGACAGCCGAAGGAATGTACTTCCCGGTAATTAATTATGATTTTTACAAGAAATATTCAGGTTATTTGACAGACCAGACGAAAGATTACTATTCTATTATGGCTGAAGGAAGTAATCAGCCTGCTGTTGACGACGGGTGTCTAAAAATTACACCCGATGATATACTGGAGAGGATGGAAGCACAACAAATTTACATTAATAAATATCCTGGTTCTCCAAAACTCAGGGATATTAAAGATCTTTACATTACATACGTGAGCTTTTACCTTTGCGGTACTGATAATACACCGGCTTTTTCGTACGATACGAAAGTCTTAAATAGTGGGTTCAAAGAAAGTTACCAAAACTATAGATTAACCGATACGGTTTTTGGCAGGGAATTTATCTTTTACTTTGAAACCTTGAAGAAAGAGGAATATAAATTGACGGATAAAATTTCAAGCGCAAGAAATAAACTGATCGAAAATATTAAACAATCACTTGAATAAAAAAATGCTAAAAAAGGCTGGTGATGAGCCGCCGTATTGCCGGGCGGCTTTGTTTTTATGTTGTTTGTCAGCCCTTTCGTGTGCTATGCTTTTGTAGAGCTTACAAGGAGAGATGGGTAGATTTTTTAAAGACGAAGGAGCGGTATTTATTGTACGAAATATTTGCCCATGCGAAGATAAACCTGACACTGGACATAACAGGCCTTAGATCTGACGGATACCATGAGGTGGAGATGATCATGCAAACGGTTGGATTATCTGACCGTCTTGTTTTTGAATCTCATCACAAAGGTATTTTTATTACCTGTGATACTCCAGGCCTGCCGGTTGGGCCGGAAAACCTGGTTTATAAGGCGGCGCTTCTTCTTCAGGAATACACCGGGCAGGACAAAGGCGCTATTGTTTATCTAAAGAAGGATATTCCCCTTGCGGCGGGGTTAGCCGGTGGTTCAGCAGATGCTGCAGCAGCCTTGAAAGGTTTAAATAACTTATGGGGTTTGAATTTACATTTTTCTGAACTGCTGGCGCTTGGGGAGCGTATTGGGGCGGATGTGCCTTTTTGCCTCATGGGGGGTACAGCCCTTGCCCGCGGTAAGGGAGAAATACTATTACCATTGAAACCTCTTCCAAGGTTCGGAGTAATCTTGGTGAAGCCGCCTTTTGGTGTTTCAACGGGCTGTATCTACCAACAGTATGATTTAACCGGCGGCGGTGTCCGCCCGGACACCAAGGGGATGCTGGAGGCAATTGAAGATGAAAACCTGTTAATAATAGGCAGTTTGTTATCCAATGTTCTTGAGGAAACAACAGCTTATCTTTACCCGCAAATAGATTTTTTAAAGCAAGTTCTGATCAGGGAGGGCGCAGTTGGGGCAGCTATGAGCGGAAGCGGACCGACATATTTTGGATTGTTCGAGGATGAGGTTAAGGCTGATTTAATGGCCCGGAATCTCATTCTGCCCCCTGGATGGTTAAAGATAGTTACTTCGGTTGAGAACGGGTGATATATTGCAGTTGGGACAAAGAAGAGTTAAAATATAAAAGTATAGTTGTAAGGAGGTTTCTTTTTTGAATCAGCGCAGGTTCAGTCCCCTTGATTTAGACAGCTACCGTCCCTTACGGGAAATTGTTTTTGAAACCTTGCGGGAGGCTATAATTAAGGGATTGTTAAAACCCGGGGAAAGATTAATGGAAATCCAGATCGCCGAAGAACTGGGCGTCAGTCGTACGCCGGTTCGTGAGGCTATACGCAAGCTTGAACTGGAAGGGTTTCTGGTTATGGTTGCCCGTAAAGGCGCATATGTCGCTGATATCTCCGTAAAAGACATTACCGACATTTTTGAAGTACGGGCTGCTTTAGAGGGCCTTGCGGCCGGGTTGGCCGCCGAGAGGATTACGGAGGAAGAACTTGAACAGCTGGAGAGGGCGCTGGTTCAAATTTCTGAAGCTACAACAAGCGATTTGAATTCAGTCGTTCAATCGGATACATCGTTTCATGAGCTTATTTACCGGGCCAGCCGGAACCAGCGCCTGCAGCAAATAGTCATCCACCTTCAAGAACAAATTCAGCGCTTCCGTACCGTTTCTTTGTCACAACCGGGCAGAACAAGGTTTTTTATCGAAGAACACAGGAAAATTGTTGAAGCAATCAGTGAGCGCAATTCCGAGTTGGCCTCTTTGCTTGCCCGTGAGCATATTGAGAGTGCGGAGCAAAGCCTGCTCGGTGCCCTTCAGGGAGTGCCGTCCGAATGATTATCGACGCAATTATCCTTGCCGGCAGCCTGAACAATGGCCAGTTGAAAGACAGCAGCTCCGTTCTATACGAGGCTTTAATTCCCATAGGCGCCAGGATTATGGTTGAATACGTAATAGACGCTCTTTTAAAATCCTCTAAAATAGGGAAAATAGTTGTTGTCGGCCCTGAAATAGAGTTAGACGAAAGCATTAAAGAAAGGATTCGATTTGTTTTTCCGGGGGAGAGCCTTCTGGATAATGCGCAAAGGGGTTTTGACTGTTTGCCGGCCGGCAGGCGGGTACTGGTTGCAACTTCTGATATACCTCTTATAACTGCTGAGGTTGTAGACGATTTTATAAATCAGTGCCAGGATGAGTCAGCAGACCTGTTTTATCCTATCGTATCACGGGATGTGATTCAGAATTCTTTTGCCAATGCGGAGCGTACGTATGTCCGCTTGCAGGAAAATGTATTCACGGGCGGCAATTTGATTTTGCTTAACCCGGAAATACTGCCGCGCTGTCTTGCCAAAGGCAATGAACTTGTGAAAGCCAGAAAGAATCCTTTGAAGTTAAGCCGGTTAATTGGATTGTCTTTTTTGATAAAATTTGTCCTTCATAAACTTAGCCTGGCAGAAGCCGAAATAAAAGTTTCAAAGCTTCTTGGCATAAAGGGAGTGGCTGTTGTCAGCCCGCACCCAGCAATTGGTCTTGATGTTGATAAACCTTCTGATTTAAGCCTGGTTACCGAGGTTCTGGCATAAAAAATTTTTTTTCGGAATAACGTTAACTGCTTTTAAATTATGGTTGACAATAAGAATATGAAATATATCCAAGGTACATCGGGTAAGGTTTTTACAAGTAAGGAGGTTAATATTATTGGAATTTTTGAAGACAGAGCTGGATTCTTTGCGCAAAACCGACCTGTACAGGCAGTTAAAATGGTTTGAGGGGCCTCAGTCTCCAAGAACGACGGTTAACGGACGCAATTGCATTCTTCTTTCCTCAAACAATTATCTTGGTTTAACAGATCACCAACAGGTAAAAGATGCGGCTCTTAAGGCTGTTGTCAGGTGGGGAACCGGATCAGGAGGATCCCGTCTGATTTCAGGCAACTTTCTTTTATACAAAGAGCTCGAGGAAAAAATTGCTCAATTTAAAAACACGGAAGAGGTAATTGTATTTAGTTCGGGATATCTCACCAATATAGGTACGATAAGTTCTCTGGTCGGTCCTGAGGACGCCGTGTTCAGCGATGAATTGAACCATGCCAGTATTATTGACGGCTGTCGCTTAAGCAGGTCGCGTGTTGTAATTTTTGACCACAAGGATATGCAGCAGCTTGAAAGAGCTTTAAGCGAGACCCAGGATTGCCGCCGCCGCCTGGTTATTACAGACGGGGTTTTCAGCATGGACGGCGATCTGGCGCCTCTTCCGGAAATAGTTGCTTTGGCGGAGAAGTATAATGCATTTGTAATGGTGGATGACGCGCATGCTACAGGTATTTTTGGGAGCCGGGGTACAGGTACGGTGGAGCATTTTAACCTTGAGGGAAAGGTTGCCGTTCAGGTCGGCACTTTAAGCAAAGCCCTGGCCAGTTGCGGTGGTTATGTTACCGGGAAAAGCGATTTAATTAACTATCTGCGGAATAAAGCCCGAAGTTTTATTTATTCCACCGGTCTGCCCCCGGCAGCTGTCGGATCAGCCATTGCCGCCGTGGATATAATCCGGGAAGAGCCTGAAATACGGGCCAGATTATTTGACAACGCCACTTTCTTAAGAGAAGGTTTGGCCAGGCTCGGTTTTACAATTTTAACCAGAGAGTCTCAAATAATTCCCATCCTGGTAGGTGATGATAGTCTGACAATGGCCATGGACAAGGCTCTATTTGAACGCGGGATATTTGTGACCGGGATCAGGCCTCCTTCAGTGCCGCCGGGGACGAGCCGCTTAAGGGTATCCGTAATGGCAACACATACAAGGGAAGACCTTGAGGAGGTTCTTAATGTCTTTGAAAGCGCGGGCAGGGAAACAGGTCTGATCTAAATATGCATACAGTGTCAAAAAAAGTATTTTTGTCTTGTGACTGATAAATAAGCTAAGGGAGGACTGGACGATTTTTAAAGCGGATGGATTTTTTATAACTGGTACGGATACCAATGTGGGGAAAACAATTTTTGCATCCGGGTTTTGCGGCTGCCTGAAACGCAGGTCGGTTGACATCGGGGTTATGAAGCCCGTGCAAAGCGGCTTTAAAAAAGAAAAGGGCGATTTTGCCCTGGCCGGGGATGCTTTGCTGCTTGCCCGGGCGGCTGATCTCAATTCCGATTTTGAACAGATTAATCCTTACTGTCTTGAAGATCCCCTGACTCCGCGTATAGCCGCTGAATTGGCCGGCGTAAGGATAGATCCTGATCTGATTATGGAATCTTTTAATAAGTTAAAGAAGAAACATCAATTCATGGTTGTAGAGGGCGCCGGCGGAATCCTTGCTCCGTTGAATGACCGGCTTTTGATGGCTGATCTAATCGTAATGATGGGAATGCCTGTAATAATTGTGGCCAGGGCAAACCTGGGGACAATCAACCATACTCTTTTAACGATTTCTTATGCTAGAAGCAGGGGCTTAAACATAGCCGGTGTGGTGATCAGCAGCAATGCGCCGGAAAAAGGGATTGCCGAAAAGACCAATCCCGGCCTGATTTCCGAATTAGGCGGAGTTCCTCTGTTGGGAATAATTCCATATCTGGACAAGCTTGAACAGGAAGATATTATTCAGGCGGTAGACGACTCTTTAAACTGGGAAGTAATCGAAACTTATCTGCAGGAAGGAAAGTCCAAACAAGATTCTAACCTGGCAGAAAAAGACAGAAAATATGTTTGGTATCCGTTTACTCAGATGAAGGACTGGATATCCGGGAACCAGATAATCATCGAACGCGGAGAGGGCACATCTTTAATGGATATAAATGGTAAAAGATATTACGATGGCGTATCTTCGCTTTGGCTGAACGTACATGGACACCGCAAGGCTGAAATAGACAGGGCAGTTTCTGCCCAAATGGGTAAGATTTCGCACAGTACAATGTTGGGATTGAGCCACAGGGGGGCTATTGAACTTGCTGAAAAGCTTATCGAAAGAGCGCCGGACGGGCTGGAAAAAGTATTTTATTCCGATAACGGCTCAACGTCGGTGGAAGTTGCTTTAAAAATGGCTTTCCAATACTGGCAGCATAAAAACTTGAAGAATAAAAACAAATTCCTAACTTTAACCAATGCTTATCATGGGGATACTATTGGATCAGTGAGCGTTGGCGGAATAGACATTTTTCACCAGATTTTTCACCCCCTGCTTTTTAAAACAATAAAAGCTCCTTCCCCTTACTGTTATAGATGTACTTTTCAGAAAGAACCGGACAGCTGCGGTTTTGCCTGTATCGCTGCAACGGAAGAATTGATGAGTAAAAATCATGAGGAACTGGCTGCAATGATCATAGAACCAAAGGTTCAGGGAGCGGGTGGCATTATCGTACAGCCGCCGGGTTATCTTTCCAGGATAAAAGAGCTCTGTACAAAGTACAACCTGCTTTTAATTACTGACGAGGTTGCCACGGGATTCGGAAAAACAGGAAAAATGTTTGCCTGTGAACACGAGCATATAACCCCTGATTTTCTTACTGTCAGTAAGGGAATCACGGGCGGGTACCTTCCGCTGGCAGCCACAATGGTTACCGGAGAAATCTATAACGCCTTTTTAGCTGAACACCGGGAGCGAAAAACTTTTTTCCACGGCCACTCCTATACAGGCAACCCCTTGGCCTGTGCCGCCGCTCTTGCCAACCTGGAGATATTTGAAAGGGATAAAATTATAGATAAAATGCAGTCCAAAATAGTTTATCTCTCCGATAAACTAAAGGATTTTGCAAGGCTTGAAAATGTTGGTGAGATTCGGCAGAGCGGTTTTATGGTGGGGATAGAACTTGTCCGTAATAAAAAGACAAAAGAGCCGTTTCCCATTGAAGAAAGGAAGGGTGTCAAGGCCTGTTTGGCAGCGAGGAATAAAGGCATGATTATCAGGCCGCTTGATGATGTTGTCGTTTTCATGCCCCCTTTATCAACTGAACCTGAAGAATTGGATGAAATGATCGATATACTTTATCAAAGCATCTGCTCTGTGGGAGATGATAATTAATGGATCCGGATATGTTGACACTTGATTCAGTTAAAAAAGCCGGCGAAAGGTTAACGGGAGTAGCAAGATCCACACCGTTGGATTATTCCGAAACCTTTAGCAGGTTAACTGGCAGCGAGCTTTATTTGAAGTTGGAGAATATGCAAAAGACTGGCTCATTTAAAATTAGAGGGGCCTATAATAAGATTTGTTCGCTGAGTGATGCCGAATGCGAACACGGGGTAATTGCTGCTTCAGCGGGTAATCATGCCCAGGGTGTGGCTTATGCCGCTGCTAAGGCCGGTATAAAAGCAACTATTGTTATGCCTGAAGGCACACCGATTGCCAAAGTCACGGCTACTCAGGAATATGGAGCACAGGTAGTGCTGGCCGGAGACGATTATGCTCAAGCTTTTACGCAGGCCAAGATTCTTCAGGAAAAAAAGAGGGCTGCATTTATACATAGCTTTGACGATCCGGAAATTATGGCCGGGAATGGCACGATAGCCTTGGAACTGATCTCAGAACTTCCGGACCTGGATGCAATTGTTGTTCCTGTTGGTGGAGGAGGGCTGATCTCGGGAATTGCTTTTGCAATAAAGTCCCTGAAACCTGACGTACTGGTATTCGGTGTGCAAACTGTAGAGGCGCCGGCGGCTTACTATTCTTTCAAAGAAAAAGAAATTCAGAAACATTTGCCGGGAAGGACCATTGCCGACGGTATTAATGTACGCCAGCCGGGTCAAATTGCTTTCGAAATGATCAAACGCTACGTTGACGATATTGTACTTGTTGAGGAGGAAGAAATCGCCGAGGCGATTATGCTCTTGCTGGAGCGTTCAAAGCTGGTCGTTGAAGGCGCAGGCGCCGTCGGGCTGGCTGCCCTTTTGAATCACCGTTTGCCTGTGGAAGGAAAAAAAGTGGTTTCAATTATAAGCGGAGGTAATATTGACGCAAACAAAATATCAATAATTATTGAAAGAGGGCTGGTTAAGTCGGGACGACGCCTCCAATTGAATCTATTGCTTCCTGACCAGCCGGGAAGCCTCTCAAAACTAATGTCTTTACTGGCGGGTATGAAAGCCAACCTCATTTCCATAAAACATGACCGGACGAAACCAAAAATTCCTTTGCAACTGGCAGAAGTTGAACTAGTGCTGGAAACACGCAACAAGGAGCACCTTGACTATATTCTGGACAGTCTGACCAGGCAGGGATACAGCCCGCTTGGCTCATAGATAAAAAATATTTACTCTCACGCTGGACAGTATATTTCCCCAAAGAATCAACCTTTCCGGTGATTGGTTGCCAATTATGAAAACGGAAAGGTTTATTATTTCTGTTCACAACTAGAAAATGCTGTAAATAGGCTGATTTTTCACCTAAGTACAGAATTTGTTGAAATTCGTCTTATAAAAAAAGATTTTAATTTGTTAAAATATTTGAAGGACTTTTGATATTGATGAAGAAATCTAAAAGCAGACATAATTTTTTTTTTCCAGGAAGGTGGTGAACTGATTTTGATAGTTACAGACGTAAGGGTTCGTAAATTACTCAGGGAAGGAAGAATGAAAGCAATCGTATCGGTAACCCTTGATGACATGTTTGTCATACATGATGTGAAAGTGGTTGAGGGAAACAGTGGTCTGTTTGTAGCAATGCCCAGCCGGAAAACCCCTGATGGTGAGTTCCGTGATATTGCCCACCCAATATCTACGATGGCCAGGGAATTGATCCAAAGCGCCGTTTTGCAGGCATACGAAGATGTGGTCTAAATTATTTTAATTAATTTAGATATTTAAATGAAAGAGAGCCATAGAGCTCTCTTTTTTATGTTAATTGAGCAGATTAAAGGGAAAATGAGATTTTTGTTGAATAAGGGAATAGGTGAAAAAATAGGAGTATAATACTTATGGAAAAAAGGTTTGGGGTGATGTGATACAATGCAGCGTGCAGCAGTAATTTTGGCGGCTGGTAAGGGTACACGTATGAAATCCAAGTTGCCGAAGGTTCTTCATAAAGTCTGCGGACGCCCCATGCTCGACTACGTAACGGAGGCCTTAAATAACGCTGGAATTGAAAATATTGTCATAGTTGTCGGACATCAGGGGGATATGGTGGCTAAGAACCTCCCGGGAAACGTAAGTGTAGTTAATCAGCATCCCCAATTGGGAACGGCTCACGCACTGCTTCAGACAAAAGAAAGGCTGGAAGGATTCAGCGGCAATTTGCTTGTTGTTGGCGGTGATATACCTCTTATAACGCATTCAACGTTTAAAAATCTCCTGGAGCGGCATGAAAATAATAGAGCCAGGGCAACAGTGCTTACAGCAGATCTTTCCGATCCGGGAAACTACGGTCGTGTTATCCGTGCGAGCACAGGTAAGGTTTTAAAGATCGTTGAGCAAAGGGATGCAGGGCAGGAAGAACTTGCCGTAAGGGAAATAAATACAGGAATTTACGCTTTTTCAGGAGAAGGGCTCTTTGATGCGCTTTCAGAGATAAAAAACAATAATGCACAGAAAGAATACTACCTGACAGACCTTATTGAAAAATATGTAAAAGCCGGCCTTTCTGTTGAAGCCTGCAAAATAAAAGATTCGGGAGAAATTTTGGGGATTAACGACCGCTGTCAATTAGCAGAAGTAGAAACGGTTATGCGGCAGAGGATATTAACTGATCTGATGCTTTCCGGTGTGACAGTGGTTGATCCAAAGAACACCTTTGTTGACAGGGAGGTTAAAGTTGGGCAGGATACTACTATACTTCCTTTTACAATTATTGAGGGGAAAAGTTTTATAGGACCGGATTGTACAATAGGTCCAGGGGCTCATCTGATCGATGTTCAGGTAGGCGCGGGCGCATTAATAAGAAACTCCATAATCATGGAGAGTTCAATCGGCAATAACTGCAACATAGGGCCTTTTGCTTATATCCGGCCGGGTTGTGTCCTTGAACAGGGAGTAAAAGTGGGCGATTTTGTTGAGCTTAAGAAAGCCAAAATCGGGGTAAAAAGCAAAGTGCCGCATTTGAGTTATATAGGCGATACAACGATGGGTTCAGATGTAAACATTGGGGCGGGTACTATTACATGCAATTATGACGGCAGTAATAAGTGGCCTACAGTAATCGGTAACCGGGCTTTCGTGGGAAGCAACACGAATTTTGTGGCGCCTGTAGAAATTGGATCGGGCGCTGTGATTGGCGCGGGTTCTACGATTACTAAAAATGTGCCCGAAGATGCCCTCGGTGTTGCCCGGGGCAGGCAAAAAAACATTGAAGGATACAACAATAAAAAAACAACCAAAGGGAAAGATTCTTAGAAGTTATAAAAGCAGGAATTTACAATTTCCGAAAGAGGATGTGTGTGTATTAAATGACGTTAAACAAAAGGTTAAAGATTTTTACCGGCAACGCCAACCCGGAATTGGCTGAAGAAATTGTACAGTACCTGGGTGTAACTTTGGGAGAGGCAAAAGTCATCCGTTTTTCAGATGGCGAGGTTCATGTCAAGATTAACGAAAGTGTCCGCGGAGCAGATGTTTTTGTTGTGCAACCCACCTCGCAACCTGTCAACGAACACTTGATGGAACTGTTAATTCTTGTGGATGCTCTGCGAAGGGCGTCGGCAAGGAGGATTACCGCAGTTCTTTCATATTATGGTTATGCGCGCCAGGACCGGAAGACAAGAGCCCGCGATCCTATCACAGCCAAGTTGGTGGCCAATTTAATTACGGCCAGCGGAGCCCGGCGGGTTGTGACAATGGACCTGCATGCCGGCCAGATCCAGGGTTTTTTTGATATTCCTGTGGACCACTTGCCTGGTGTGCCTATTTTAGCCCAGTATTTTCTACAGAAAAAACTGGAAAATGTAATCGTTGTTTCACCTGACCTCGGCGGTGTAACCAGGGCAAGGGAACTTGCGGAACGAATCGGCGCCCGCATTGCAATTATAGACAAACGACGCCCCGAACCGAATGTGGCTGAAATAATGAACATTGTAGGGGACGTAAAAGATAAAAACGTTATCATGATAGATGATATGATCGATACAGCGGGTACAATTACCCAGGGCGCTGAGGCTTTAAAAAGAAGATGGGGCGCAAAGGATATTTACGTATGCTGCACACACCCGGTTTTAACTGGTCCTGCCATCCGTCTTTTAGAGAAAGCGCCTGTCAGCGAGGTAATAGTAACTAATACAATCAACCTGCCTCCTGAGAAAAGACTTAATAAAATTAAGGTTCTTTCAGTAGCTCCCCTTTTAGGGGAGGCGATTATCCGAATTCACGAGGATCTTTCTGTGAGCAAACTGTTTGACTGATTTTGATCTTCTTTTTTGGGTTCAGTTTCTTCCGTGATTGCTGTAATTTCTGAGTCTGGTTCTGGTTCAGCGCTTTTATCTGTATCGGCGGATGTTTTATTTAATTTCTTAAATCTTTCCTTGAAAGGACGGCCTATAGCGGAGCTTAACCGGCGGCTTTTATCCAGGGTAAAAGACCATGTCTGACCGGCTTTGCTGGCGAATGACCGAACGCTTTCCTGCATGCCGTCATCATTTTTAATTAAATTGTTTTTTGAGTCATCTGTGCAAACGGTGACCTGCTTACCCAGGGTACGGATAAAATCTGAATTCAGGTATGCTTTGCCTTCCATCAGATCATTAATGATCCCGGTAGATACTTCAAGACCGGCAATTTTTCCGTCCTGAGTTTCTATAAAGTATTCGTTAACCTGGCCTATAATAGTTCCGTTTTCCATGACGATACGGGAGCCGATAACAACAATCTTGTCTTTATAATACTTGACTATTTCGGGAAGTGTAGCTCCCTTTTGTATTGTGGCGCCTCGTTCAACTGTTACGGCATTTTCTCCAACGCTGTGAACATTATCGAAAGGAATAAATTTTTGTTCTTTAAACAATCCCTTTTCTTCCAGAATCAATGCGGCCACGGATTTTCGGGATGGATCCACTACTAACCCTTTGATCTTACCAATTCGCTGACCTTCTTGAAGGCTTATTACCGGCAGGTTCATCAAATGCTTGCTCTTACGCATTTTGCTTGCTTCCCCCCTTATAATAAAACAGTTGTCCTTGTCTTATTGATATGCAGGTAACGGTCCGGACATTACTTGTCGAGGGTATATAAAATGCTTTTAATAACTGGTTTGGGTAATCCGGGAACTTCCTATTCTAATACCCGTCACAGTATTGGTTTTAAGGTAATCGACCGGTTGGCCCGGGAGCGGTACACAACAGGCTGGCGTTTAAAATGTAAGGCTTTGGTGGCAAGCACTGAACTGGAAGGGCAAAAATTTATTTTGGCCAAGCCGCAGACGTACATGAATAAAAGTGGTGAGTCGGTAGTCAGCCTGTTACACTGGTACCGGCTGTCCAATCAGGACTTGATTGTTATTTGCGACGACGTAGACCTGCCCCTCGGCAGGTTGCGCATCCGTGGAAAAGGCGGTGATGGAGGGCACCGCGGGCTGAGATCAATAATTGATCTGGTTGGCAGCAAAGATTTTACTCGCCTCCGTGTTGGTGTAGGGCGGCCTTTAGAACCGGATTTTGAAATGGTAGATTGGGTACTAAGCCGTTTTTCTCCCGAAGAAGTGCTGATTGTTGATCAGATAGTAGAAAAAGCCGTGCAGGCGATAAAAACCATTGCCGCCGACGGCCTTGAAAAAGCCATGAACGTGTATAACTAAAATATATATACAAGTCTAAAAACTATAGCCTGTGCCGGGGCGAACATTTTATTGACAATTTCCTATAATATCTTTATAATATGGTTTTAGTGACTCTGCAAATGGGGCTGTGGCGCAGCGGGAGCGCGCTTCCTTGGCATGGAAGAGGCCGCGGGTTCGATTCCCGCCAGCTCCACCATTAGTTTTAAAACCGGATTTATAAAAAGCTGGGCTAAAGTGTGCCCGGCTTTTTTAAAATTTCTAATTTAACCATAGTTACTTTTATTTCTACAGGGGGCTAAAAAAGTTTGAAAGACAGGTACAATCATCACGAACTTGAGGAAAAATGGCTTAAGAACTGGGAGTCCGGGGAATTATACAGAGTCGGGGATTTTGGTGAGCGTCCCGGATATTATTGTCTGGAAATGTTTCCCTACCCGTCGGGAAAGTTACATATGGGCCACGTACGGAATTACTCTATTGGTGATGTTGTAGCAAGATTTAAAACCATGCAGGGGTATGATGTTTTGCATCCCATGGGCTGGGATTCCTTCGGCCTGCCTGCGGAAAACGCAGCTATCAAACACGGCGACATTCATCCTGCTGACTGGACCGATGAAAATATAAATACTATGCGGGAGCAGTTAAAACAGCTTGGTTTCAGTTATGACTGGCGCCGCGAGGTAGCTACATCACACCCGGGGTATTACAGATGGACACAATGGCTTTTTCTGCAGCTCTATCATCGCGGGCTTGCTTACAGGAAAAGGGCCGCAGTAAACTGGTGCCCTTCCTGTGCAACAGTTCTGGCAAACGAACAGGTTGTCGGTGAAAGTGTTTGTGAACGCTGTAAAACAGAGGTAGAAAAAAGAGAGCTTGAACAGTGGTTTTTTAGAATTACCGATTATGCCCGCCGTCTTCTGGATGACTTAAACCTCCTTAAAGGTTGGCCTGAAAAAGTTAAGATAATGCAGGAACACTGGATTGGACGGAGCGAAGGGACTTTAATTAAATTTCCCGTGGCTGGCTCTGATGAGGAGATAGCTGTTTTTACTACCCGTCCTGATACTATTTTCGGGGTGACTTATATGGTGCTTGCCCCCGAACATCCTCTTGTGGAGAAGCTGATCAAAGGCAAGGAACAGGCTGACGCCGTCCGTTCATTTGCCGGCCGTGTAAGCAGGCTGGGCGAAATAGTGCGGACATCCGCTGACACGGAAAAAGAAGGCCTCTTTACAGGCGCATATTGCTTAAACCCTTTAAACGGTGAGACTGTGCCGGTTTTAGTAGCCAATTACGTGTTATATGAATATGGGACGGGGGCTGTAATGGGTGTTCCTGCACATGACCAGAGGGATTTCGAATTTGCCCGCAAATATGGATTGCCTGTACGCGTTGTTATAAAGCCGCCGGAAGGGGAACTTGAGCCCGAAACAATGGCAGGTGCACATGAGGAAGAAGGTATCATGGTCAACTCGGGAATTTTTGACGGGTTGCCCGGCAATAAAGGAATTGAGGCCGTTACAGATTGCCTTCAGGAAAAGGGCCTTGGCGGCCGGAAAGTGAACTACCGGCTGCGCGATTGGCTGATTTCCAGACAACGTTACTGGGGAGCTCCAATTCCGATAGTCTATTGTAATAACTGCGGCGTGGTGCCGGTTCCGGAAAACCAGCTGCCTGTCTTGCTGCCCAGGGAAGTGGCTTTTAAACCAACTGGGCAGTCTCCATTAGCCGATTGCCCGGATTTCTTGCAGACCAGCTGTCCCAACTGCGGGGGTGCGGCCAAAAGGGAAACCGATACTATGGATACCTTTATGTGTTCATCATGGTATTACTACCGTTATACCAGTCCCAGGGAAGAAAAAAACGTTTGGGATAAGGCCAGGGTGAACAGGTGGCTTCCGGTTAACCAGTATATTGGCGGTGTTGAACATGCCGTACTGCACCTCCTTTATTCACGTTTCTTTACAAAAGTTCTTTACGATCTGGGTTTGGTTGACGTATTGGAACCTTTTACCAACCTGCTTACCCAGGGAATGGTCCTCAAAGATGGGGCAAAAATGTCCAAGTCTAAAGGAAATGTAGTCAGCCCGGAGGACATTATTAAAAACTATGGCGCTGATACTGCCCGTTTATTTATTCTATTTGCCGCTCCACCGGAAAGGGACCTTGAATGGAGTGACCAGGGTGTCGAGGGATGCTACCGTTTTCTGAACCGTCTCTGGCGGTTGGTAGTGCCTTTGGCGGATATTTTATCAGGCATACCCGATCAGTTTCAGGGGAACACCCCGGATCTAACGGCTGAAGAAAGGCAAATGCGCCGTTTAACGCACCAGACCATAAAAAAAATTACGGATGATATATCCAGGTTTAACTTTAACACGGCGGTAAGCGCGATTATGGAGCTTGTTAACGGAATCTACAAGTATAAAGAGGAAAACAGGAATCATAAACCCGAAATTTTAAAAGAGGCCATTAAAAATTTGCTTCTGCTGTCAGCGCCGTTTGCGCCGTTTATTACCGAAGAATTATGGGAGGCGATCGGCGGGAAAGGAAGCATTCACAAACAAAACTGGCCCGTTTATGATTTGCAGGCAATAGCTGAAGAAGAAGTAGAAATTGTAATTCAGGTGAATGGAAGAATTAAAGACAGAATGAAAATTAACACAGGAGCTTCGGCCCAGGAGACGTCTGAATATGTGCTCGCAGAACCCCGGATCCAACAGTTTATTGAAGGAAAACAAATCATCAAGGTAATTCCTGTTCCGGGCAAGCTTGTTAATATAGTCGTTAAATAAGAAAAAAATTGGGTAAGAGTTTAGATGGAAGTAAGAAATTTATTTTTTAAAAATGAGTGTGAAGCTTTAACGCAAATTTATGTTATAGGAGCGGATAAACTTGGAGGCTGCTTAATGGCCCCCAAAGGTGTTTTCCGCGTGCTTAAAATAAGCGGTTTAACTCCCGTGCAGGCCAATATCCTTAAGCAGGAAATGCTGGCCAGGGGCGCTGAAGCGGCGGTGAGCAGGGGCGTAATAGACGGCAGCGCCTCCAAGACCGATGTTGTTTTGATGGGAACTTTAACTCAATACAAAGCTGTTCTGCCGAAGCTAAAAATGCAGGCTTTCGGTTTGCCTAAACTTGCGGATCTGATTGAAGAGGTACTGGATAATTTGGAGGAACGGCCAGCCAAACTTCCTTGCAGGGATAGGGAGCTCGATCTCGGGAAACGCACTCTGATAATGGGTATTTTAAATATTACCCCTGATTCGTTTTCTGACGGAGGTGTTTATACAGACCCCGGCAAAGCGGAAGAACGTGCTTTCCAGATGGTTGAGGAAGGCGCTGATTTAATTGATGTGGGCGGTGAATCAACCAGGCCTGGTCATACTCCAGTATCTCTTGAGGAAGAAATAAAAAGAGTTATGCCGGTATTAAAAAGGATCTCGGGGAAGATAAGCGTACCTGTTTCAATTGACACAAGCAAGGCTGAAGTGGCACGGCAAGGTCTGGAAGCCGGAGTACAGATAGTAAATGACCAGCAGGCTTTCAGGGGAGATTCACAAATGCCGGGTATAGTTGCCCAATACGGGGCGGCGGTTATTATCATGCATAATCAGCAGGGAACCGAATATAAAGACATGCTGGGTGAGATGGTGCACTATTTTCGGGAAAGCATGGCTATTGCTGAGACAGCCGGCATTAACCGCGACGCGATTGTCATAGATCCGGGAGTTGGTTTTGGGAAATCCGTAGAGGGCAACCTGGAGGCAATATTAAGATTGCCGGAGTTGGCCTGTATAGGAAGGCCTGTTTTGGTAGGCACATCCCGTAAATCCGTAATCGGCAAAGTGCTCGATCTAAGCGTGGATCAGCGGTTGGAAGGCACAGCGGTGACTGTTGCTTTGTCAATTGCAGGGGGCGCTGATATAGTACGTGTACATGATGTAAGTGAAATGGCGCGGGTGGTAAAGATGACGGATGCTATTGTGAGGCGGAGTTTTTGAAAAGGATTGATCATGGACAGGATTATTCTTAAAGGAATGCAGTTTTATGGCTATCACGGGGTGTTGCCCGGCGAAAGGGAACAGGGAGGACGCTTTGTAGTAGACGCCGAATTGTACCTTGATCTTCAAAAGGCCGGCCGCGAAGACGACATTTCTCTTACCGTCGATTACAGCCGTGTCTTCGGGATTGTTAAAGAAAAGATAACCTGCCGGTCTTACAATCTCCTTGAGGCGGCGGCTGAGGATATTTCATACGCGATCCTGGATAATTTCCCTGTTCTGGAAGTAGTCGTCAGGATTAAAAAGATTAACACAGGACTGGAAGGCGCTTATAAATATATGGGGGTGGAAATTAGAAGGCAATCCTCTTTAATACTTGACAAAAACGAGGGTAATTAGTCTAATGTATACAATATTTAATAGTTAAACAACTTCTCAGCTAACGTTTTTCATGGTATATTATTTTAAGCAAAAAGATCTCGAACATATAAAAAGAGGTGAAAAGAATGGACGAAAGAAAAATCTTTGTTGTTGATACTACTTTGCGTGATGGTGAACAAACCGCCGGCGTTGTTTTTGCTAACCGGGAGAAGTTGAGAATTGCGCGTTTTTTAGACGAGATAGGTGTGCATCAGATTGAAGCTGGCGTACCTATAATGGGTGGCGATGAGAAGGAAGCAATATCCAGTATTTGCAGGGCTGGGTTAAAAGCAAGCATTATGGGTTGGAATAGGCCGGTGATCAGCGATATCGAAGCTTCTTTGGAATGTGGTGTGGATGCTGTGGCTATTTCAATTTCTACGTCAGACATTCATATCAAGTATAAGCTGCAGGCAAGCCGCGAATGGGTCCTGGAGAAAGTGGTTAAAGCTGTCGAGTTTGCGAAAAAGCATGGAATGTACATCTCTGCAAACGCTGAGGATGCCTCCCGCACGGATATGGATTTTCTTCTCCAATATGCGAAGACTGTCAAGGAAGCCGGCGCGGATCGTTTGCGTTACTGCGATACGGTCGGAATACTTGATCCGTTTACGACATATGAACGTATTTCAACAATAATTGAAAAAGCACAAATAGAAGTTGAAATGCACACCCATGACGACTTTGGTATGGCAACGGCAAATACTATAGCCGGTGTGAAGGCAGGCGCAAACTACGTTGGTGTAACCGTAAACGGTCTGGGTGAGCGGGCCGGCAATGCTGCGCTGGAGGAAGTTGTGATGGCCTTGAGGCACATCATGAAAATAGATTTATGTTTTAAGACAGAAATGCTGCACGAGGTGTCTGATTATGTTTCCCGTGCATCGGGAAGGGAACTTCCTTCCTGGAAAGCCATTGTGGGTACGAATATGTTTACCCACGAGTCAGGTATCCATGCGGACGGAATGATGAAGAATCCTAAGACTTATGAGGCCTTCCACCCGGAAGAGGTTGGTTTGCAGCGGCAAATCGTGATTGGAAAACATTCGGGCACAGCGGCTCTAAAGGCTAAATTTGCGGAATACGGTGTTCACCTTAGTGAGTTTAAAGCACAGGAGTTGCTTGTCAAAGTTAGGTCATATTGTGTTTCTTTAAAACGTCCCCTGTTCGACAAGGAATTGATGCATATTTATGAAGATTATTTTGGAGAGTAGGTATCAAGTTGGGTCAAACAATTATTGAAAAAATCCTTTCTTCACACAGTAATTCCCAGGTATATGCAAATGATCTTGTTGTAGCGGAAGTAGATTTAATTATGGGCCAGGACGGGACTTCCCCCCTGACAATAAAGGCGTTTCAGGAAATGGGGGGAGATAAGGTTTTTGATCCCGGTAAAGTTATTTTTGTGATTGATCATAATGCCCCCAGTCCAAACGAGGGAGTGTCGGCGCTTCATAAACTGATGAGGGATTTTGCCCGGCAAAAGGAGATCTGCACCTGTGACGTAGGGGAGGGAGTCTGCCACCAGCTTATACCGGAAACCGGCGCTGTTGGACCCGGTTCACTGGTGATCGGCGCGGATTCGCATACCTGCACATATGGCGCTTTAAATGCTTTTTCAACAGGTGTTGGTTCAACGGATTTGGCTGCCGCGCTTATTTCAGGGCGAATGTGGTTTAAAGTGCCCGATACCTTGAAAATAATCTGTCACGGAGAACTTCCTCCAGGTGTATATTCAAAAGACTTAATCTTATATCTTACAGGACAGATAACTGCCGATGGCGCGACTTACTTATCGGTAGAATATACCGGGCAAGCAATTTCGGCTCTTTCCCAGGAGGCCCGCTTCACCATATCCAACATGGCGGTTGAAATGGGCGCCAAAGCAGGTCTGATGGCAGCGGATGAAAAAACTTTTTCATGGCTCAGTAATTTTACAGATAAGAAATATCAGTCTGTGGAACCGGACCCTGACGCAAAGTACTTCAGGACTGAAGAATATGACGTGAGTAAACTTGAACCGCATGTGGCCAGACCGCATGCGGTTGACAACGTCTGCCCGGTCGGGGAAGTATCAGATACAGCAATCAACCAGGCTGTTATAGGCACTTGTACAAACGGCCGCCTGGAGGATTTGCGGATCGCCGCCAGTATTTTAAAAGGCCGGAAATGCAATAAAGACGTCCGTCTTATTGTAGTCCCCGCTTCAAGAAAAATAATGCTCGACGCGATAAAAGAAGGAATCGTTGGAACACTGATCGAAAGCGGGGCTGCTTTTGTAACGCCAGGTTGCGGTCCTTGCGTCGGAACTCATAATGGTGTGCCCTCCGACGGCGAGGTTGTTATTTCAACCGCCAACAGGAACTTCAAGGGGCGGATGGGAAATTCGAAAGCTCTCATTTATTTAGCCTCTCCGGCAACCGCTGCAGCTTCCGCAATAACTGGGCGGATTACCGATCCAAGAGATTTTTTAAAGTAGGTGACTTAGATGTTCTTTGAGGGTAATGCGCATAAATTCGGCAACGATATCAACACGGATTATATAATTTCAGGGAAATACAAATTTAAAACCCTGGACATGGTTGAACTGGCCGGCCACGTTATGGAGGATTTAGATCCTGATTTCAGCGCTAAAGTAATTCCCGGGGATTTCATTGTAGCCGGGACTAACTTTGGTTGCGGTTCTTCCCGGGAGCAAGCGCCTCTGGTTGTAAAATATGCTAAGATCAGCGCTGTCCTGGCTAAATCCTTTGCCAGAATATTTTACCGTAATGCAATAAACACAGGCTTGCCGGTTGTTGAATGTGATACTGATCTAATCAGTGAAGGTGACGTTTTGGAAGTCGATCTTTCCCAGGGGTTTGTTAGAAATAAAAGCAGTGGCGTTTCTATTCCTATCAAACCGCTTCCGGGTGTGATGATTAAGATTTTAAACGACGGCGGTTTGAGCGCCCATTTTAAAAAGTACGGCGGTTTTAACTTTGAATAGGAAAGATGAATTATTAGCTGGAGGCATCGAAGTGGCTCAACACAAAATTACATTGATTCCTGGAGACGGTATTGGTCCTGAAATATCCGAGGCAGCACGCAGGGTGATTGAAGCAACCGGTATAAATGTGCAATGGGAAATTGTTCAGGCGGGAGCAGGAGTTATCAATGATTATGGGACACCCCTGCCAAAACATGTGCTGGATTCGATCAGGAGAACCCGGGTGGCTTTAAAAGGCCCCCTTACCACACCGATAGGGACAGGTTTCCGCAGTATCAACGTAGCCTTGCGTCAGGAGCTTGACCTGTATGCAAATATCAGACCTGCAAGGAGCCTGCCGGGTATTTCGACCCGTTATGATAAGGTTGATCTGATTGTTGTAAGGGAGAATACTGAGGATTTATATGCCGGTATAGAGCACAAGGTAGGTAAGAATGCCGCTGAAAGCATTAAAATCATTACAAGGGAAGCTTCGGAACGGATAGCTCGCCACGCATTCGAATTGGCCGAAAGAGAGAACCGTAAGAAGGTCACAGTTGTGCATAAGGCTAATATCATGAAATTTACAGACGGTCTTTTTTTGGAATGTGCCAGGGAAGTGCGTAAGGATTACCCGGATATTGAGTTTGACGAAATGATTGTTGACGCCATGTGTATGAAATTAGTGCAATCGCCCGAGAATTATGATGTTCTGCTTACTCCTAATCTTTACGGTGATATTGTCAGCGATCTTTGCGCCGGACTGGTCGGCGGCCTGGGTGTTGCTCCGGGCGCCAACGTTGGTTTTGACGCTGCAGTGTTTGAACCGGTGCACGGCAGTGCGCCGAAGCATGCGGGTTTTAATCGGGTGAATCCGCTGGCAATTATTCTCTCCGGTATTATGATGCTCAAGCACATCGGAGAAAATGACGCCGCAGGACGGATAACAAAAGCGGTTGAAGAAGTACTGGTTGAAGCAGCGCATTTAACATACGATCTTCACGGGAGCGCGTCGACAATCGAAATGGCTGACGCCATAATAAGCAAGATAAAATAATGAATAGCACAATCATTAAAACAACAACAACAACAACAACAACAACAACAACAACAACAACAACTTAACCTTTATAAAACGTAATTTGCCAGTTTAAGAGAACTGTCCAAAAGTTTTGGGCAGTTCTTTTTTTGTATAAAAAACCCAGAAATCAAAAATAATAAATTAGCAAAAACCAAATATTTAAAGGCAATTAAAAGATAAAAAATCCGATAGGAGGGTTTTAATTATGAAAGTCATTATGCTTTCCTGGGAATTTCCTCCGAAGGCGGTAGGAGGGATAGCGCCCCATGTTCATGATTTAACCGCATCTTTGACGTCTTTAGGCGAGGAAATCCATTTAGTTACCTGCGGGGATCAGGGGATGAAAGAATTTGAAAATGTAAATGGCGTCCATGTGTATCGCGTATTTCCTTACCATCTGCCGGCCAATGATTTTGTCACCTGGGTAATGCAATTAAATATGGCTATTCTGGAAAAAGCTATTTCTTTGTTGAATGAACTGGAATGGGTAAATATAATTCACGCTCACGACTGGCTGGTTGCATATGCTGCGAGAGTATTGAAACATGCCTATCATATACCTCTTATAGCCACCATCCATGCGACCGAATACGGGCGAAACCATGGGCTGCATAACAATATCCAGCGGTATATCAGCAGTGTCGAATGGTGGCAGGCATATGAAGCATGGCGTGTGATCTGCTGCAGTAAATTTATGAAAAGCGAGGTCCGCTTCGTTTTTCAGGCGCCGGACGATAAGATAAGAGTGATCGTAAACGGTGTTGCGCCGGAAAGATTTAATGTAAAAAAAGTTAGGGCAGAACGGAGTATGTACGCGGCTGCGGATGAACAGATTGTTTTTTATGTTGGGCGGCTGGTGCGTGAAAAAGGAGTACAGGTATTACTGGATGCCATACCCCGGGTCATCGAACAACGCCCAAGAACCAAATTTGTCATTGCCGGCAAGGGTCCATATGAAATGGAATTGCGCAGTCAGGCCAACCTTCTGGGAATTTCCCACAGGGTCTATTTTACTGGCTACATTGATGATGAAGTGCGTAATTGCCTTTATAACTGGTCAGATCTTGCGGTGTTTCCGAGCCTGTATGAACCGTTCGGCATAGTCGCTTTGGAGGGAATGGCCGCAAAAACGCCGGTAGTTGTTTCTGACACCGGCGGCTTATCAGAAATTATCGAACATGGTTTTGACGGTCTTTTGGTTAACCCGGGTGATAAAGGTTCCCTTGCTGAAGCAATTGTGCGGCTGCTGAAGGATGCTCAGTTAAGGGAAAAACTGCGTTTTAACGCCTTCAGAAAGGTGCAGAAAGAGTTCAACTGGCAACAGATAGCTTCACAAACGCGTCAGGTATATCAGGAAGTTTTCAACGAATTCAGAAACACACCCTGGCATGAAGAGACAGGACAGCCAAGACATTTTCTTGGCCGTGTAAGCAGGCTCCTGGCAAGAGCCTGAAAAAGTTTCTGTGTAGACACATAATGCCGCTTAAAGCGGCGCTATCAGAAGGATGAAAAGAAAAGTATAGTAAAACCGTCCAAAGGGCACGGTGTTGTCAACAGCGAACGACTTGCGAAGCGCCGGTAACAGTAGCTGGCGAAGCGAGGGTAACCGGACAGCAGTGCGAAACCAGCGGCTTTAGCCGCCTTTGCAGCACCGCTAGTCCGGTCCGAAGCAAGCCGTGCTGCTGTCGGAGCGGAGCACAGGAGTGAGCGGTGACAATGCCGTGCCTATCGGACTCATTATATGAAAAACTAATTTTCGGAGTAGGAGGCATCGAAATGAAAACCATAATAATGGCGGGCGGCGAAGGCTCACGCCTGCGTCCCATAACCTGTGGACGGCCAAAGCCGATGGCGCCGGTAGCAAACCGGCCGATAATGCTTCATATTGTGGAACTTCTAAAGAAGCACGGATTTTACAACATAGGTGTTACGCTTCAGTATAAGCCCGAATTCATCCGCAGTTATTTTGGAAACGGTTCCGAGCAGGGCGTTAATTTGCAGTACTTTGTCGAGGAAATACCACTGGGCACGGCAGGAAGTGTAAAAAATGCCCGCGCTTTTCTCGACGAGACTTTTCTTGTCATCAGCGGCGATGCGCTTACTGATTTGAATTTATCAGAGGCTGTTGCTTTTCACCGCAAGCGGGGGGCGATGGCAACGCTGGTTCTTACACGGGTAGGCTGCCCTTTGGAGTACGGAGTCGTAATCACAAAACAGGACGGAATAATCACCAGGTTTTTAGAAAAGCCCGCCTGGGGGGAAGTTTTCAGTGATACTGTAAACACAGGGATTTATATACTGGAACCGGAAGTTCTCAATTTTATACCGGATGATCGATCATTTGACTTTAGCCAAGATCTTTTCCCCTTACTGCTCCGGGATAAGAAACCCCTTTTTGGAGTTGTGCTGCCTGGATACTGGTGCGACATAGGCAATATACAACAATATATACAAGCCCATCATGACGTCTTAGCAAGGAAAGTAAATACAGGCATTTCAGCAAGGGAGGTCAGCCCCGGAATCTGGATGGGGGAGGGTGTGGACCTTCATGCAGAATGCGATCTTGAAGGACCCATCCTGATTGGAAATGGTTGCTGTATCGGAGCGGGAGTTAAAATATCACCTTATACAACAATTGGCGCCGGGTGTCTTATCCAGGAAAAAGCTTCGGTTAAACAAAGTGTTCTATGGAATAATGTCTACCTTGGTCCGGGAACAGCTTTAAGGGGCGCAGTTTTATGCAGCAGGGTACAAGCGAGATCAAATTCAGAAGTATATGAAGGGGCTGTAATAGGCAGCGACTCGGTTCTTCAGGAACGCAGTATAGTAAGACCTGAGGTTAAAATCTGGCCGAATAAACAGGCTGAAGCCGGCAGTGTTGTAAACAACAGTCTTATTTGGGGCGCCCGTTGGACGAGAAAGCTTTTTGGTCTGGAAGGAGTTACAGGAATATTTAACATTGAGGTCACTGCAGAACTGGGCTGTCGCCTGGGCGCGGCATTTTGTACTGTACTGGGGGCGGAATCACGGGTTGCGGTAAGCGCTGATAGTTATCCGCCGGCGCAAATGTTAAAAGAAGCCCTGGCCAGCGGAATGCAATCAACAGGCGCGGCAGTTTACGATCTGGGAACTGTAATTACACCTTTACACCGGTTTGCGGTTTCATACCTTACTCTTGCCGGGGGTGTGCATGTAAAAGTATCTCAAAGAAATCCGGAACATGTCTCAATTCTTTTTTTTAATGCAAAAGGAGGAAATATCTCGCGGGGTGTTGAGAGAAAAATAGAAAATATACTTTTTCGTGATGATTTTCCCAGAGTAGATATGGCTCACGTCCGGTTTAGAAAATGCGTTCAGGAAATGACAGATTTATATGTGCAGGAATTGATTAAAGGCGTGGATGTTGAGTTAATCCGAAAGGCATGCCTTAACTTAATTTTGGCCTGTGATCAAAATAACCTGCAAAAATATATTGCTCAATTTGGTAAATCCTTAAATATTACATTTAAAAATTTAAACCTTTCCGGACCTGCCGGCGGATTGCTGAGTTGGGAAAAAACTATTGAAAAGCTGCCTGTTATTTCAAGCATGGTTTGTGAAGAAGGAGCATGGGGCGGTGTGATGATCGATCCGAATGCTGATCATCTTGTCCTGGTCGATGAACGCGGCAGGTTGATTCAGGACAATATGCTTGTTGTGCTGACAGCATCGATCATCTTAAAATCGCAAAAGGGACCTGTATTTGTACCTGTTACTGCGCCGCAGGCTGTTGAGAACCTGGCCGGACAGTATAACGGCAAGGTTATCAGAACCAAGACGGCAGTTCAGGATTTGACAGAAAAAGTTCTCGGCCAGGATCATGGCGGCATAAGACACAGCGGACTATCACAGTTCTTGTTGAATTTTGATGCCTTGGGCGCCCTTCTTGGAATTATTAGTTTCGCTGTGCAGCAGGGACTTTCCCTTGGAGAACTCGTCGACGAGATACCCTCGTTTTTTGTAAGCGAAAAGGAAATTTCAGTACCCTGGGAAGCGAAGGGGCGTGTAATACGAGTTCTGACTGACACGGATCAGGAGACCCAGCTGTTGGACGGGGTAAAAGTATTCCACAATGACGGATGGGCTCTGGTGCTTCCCGATCCTGAAGAGCCTGTCTGCAGGGTCTTCAGCGAAGGATCGTCTATGGAAATTGCCGAGTCTTTAGCGGATATGTATATTAAAAAGATCGGTGAAATAGTGAATGGAAGCTAGTCATTTTGTCACGATTTGGATCTATAAATGCTGTAATCCATACTTGAAAAAAGATTATCTTTTTCTTCCAAGGTCTTTAACCAGCCTTCACTGATGTAATTGTTTTTAATTTCATCATATAGTCTAAGAAAGTTTTTGAGATGAGTTTTTGTACGCTTAACAGCGTAATCCACCATTGTCCCGGTGGACATAATAAAAGCCCAATCGCTGCTTTGAGCCAGCATTAATTCCCTTGCAGACTGATTTAAAGCCCTGTAGCGCAGTCCGCTTGCTTCAGGGTAAGAGTTGGCCAAATCAACCATTCTTGCCGCGGCAAGATGAAGGTGCCTGTAAATCCAATCGTTTGCCCTGCAGAGCCAGACCTCGTTGTAGCCTTTATTGCCCCAACTTGATGCACACGGAGTGACAACCTGGTTGCATGGAAATTCATCAAGATATTTGCTGGGTGTGGTTAACTCCACGGTATCCTGATCATAACGGATCTTGCGAATCAAGTATTCAAGCCACTGGGGACCTTCAAACCACCAATGTCCGAACAGCTCGGCATCGTATGGCGTAACAATAATTGGCAGCCTGTCCATCAGGGAACTCAGGTGTTTTAACTGAAGTTCCCTGTTGAACATAAAGTTCCCTGCGTGTAAAGACGCTTTTTTCAGGGCCTGTTTCGGATTATATGGCTCTTTATGATGAGAGTTCCCTGTAATCCGGTAATATTTAAATCCCGTATTAATTCTGATCCCGTCAGGGTGTATATAGGGTTTCACATAATCGTAGTCGAGATCAAAACCAATGTCGCGGTAGAATTCACGGTAGTCATGGTCTCCGGGATAGCCTTCTTTTGCGCTCCAGACCTGTTTTGATGATTCAGGATCACGGCCAAATGCAGCTACTCCCGACGGGCAGTAGACCGGCGCAAAAACACCATAGCGGGGGCGGCACGAAGCAAACATTACCCCGTGTGTATCAAGAAAAAAGAAACGCAGGTTAAATTCTTTCAAAATATTATCAAGTCCCGCTGTATATGCGCATTCGGGCAGCCAGATGCCTGCAGGGTTCCGTCCGAAAGATCTTTTGTGTAAATCTACAGCTATATTGATCTGTGCACGTACTGCCTCAGGTTCAGTCATCAATAACGGTAAAAAACCATGAGTTGCCGCACAGGTAATAATTTCAATCTTTCCAGAATCCTGGTATTTTTTAAAGGCATTAACCAGGTTGCAATCGTACTCTAAAAATATGCGGCGTGATTGATAGAGTCTTTCCCGGTAAACAAGCGCTGTTTCATAAAAAGGTGTAAATGAGGTGCGCTCTACTTCCTTGTCCGCCAGCTCGATTTGCTTATTCAGATGATTGAGATAGCGCTGCTGCAGTAAAGAATCAGCAAACATGGAGACCAGAGGAGGTGAAAGAGAAATTGTTAGAGCAAAATCAACGCCTTCTTTTTCAAGACGTTCGAAAATATCAATCAGTGGGATATAAGTCTCGGTGATAGCTTCATATAGCCATCTTTCCTCAAGAAAAAATTCATTTTCCGGATGGCGGATATATGGCAGGTGAGCGTGTAAAACCATTGCAAGGTAACCTTTTTTCCCCATTTATAATTTTTCTCCCAACGTCTTTTTGATTAATATTCTGGGTCTTCTTGATTAATATTCTGGCCAATGGCCGGGGGAACTAACCCCAAGGGGTATGATACCGGCTCTTTCGGCAACTTCTTCAGCAAAAAGCGGAGAACTTATACCATATTGGTGGCGGATTGAACGGTAAATTCCTTCTATCCACATCCATTCCTCATCCTCGCGGTCAGAAAGAGAAGCCCGGGGAGTCGTTACTGTATTTGAACGAAGAAGTGTTATGAATCTGCCATCCGGGAACTGTCTTCCCAGATCCACGCAGAAGGCTCGATCAGGTTCACCTGTGTTTATATGCCAGTTATCTGCCTGATCATTTATTCCTATGTCAATATATTTATTTGCGTTCTCCCCGTTAAAAGCGATGCCTGTAACATCGTATACCCTGAGCGCCGGCCAGGAAGTTTCCCAGGCGCTATGCGTTGAAGTAAATTCTGCTATTTTGGTAGCCGTTACTTCCCAGTATGCATAAAGCCAGTATGGATCCCTGGCCAAAAGCACCAGCCGGTCAATTCCGTAGGAATGCGGCAGTTCCTCTTTGGGAAGTTGATCTTCCGGAAAAGGACCGGATGGTGTCAGTTCAGAAGAGAACTCTTCTTTTAAGTCGGGTATTAGCGGTTTTATTTCTTCTACCGGTGATGATCCCATTGTCTTGAGGCGAATTTTTCTGATCCACAATAAGGCAATGGAAACAACTGCTATAATCCCGATGGCCCAGGACAAAAAAAACATCTCCACCCAATAACCTCCCTTTATTTATAAATACTGTTTCGAAAGCATAATGGAATAAAATGCGAAGAAACCTTTTTTATTATTGCCACTGTACCAGAAGTTTATGAACATAAAAAATTAGCTTTTTTAGGAGGCAGATGAAGCTCCGATAAATTGTACGGTTGAAAAAACCAACAAGCAATCAGAAGTCAATAGATTTATTTGCCATTTATTGGCATGCTTTAAAAGATCTTTCGTTAAAAAATAAAAAATAACTGTTTTAAGCAAAAAAAATTGGCGAAAGAATTCGCCAATTTTTTAAAGTTTACCGTAAGCTTCTTTTTATCCGGACGTGGAAAGGCTTACATGTGCCCATGGTTTTTTAAAAGCAAGCTTGAGATATGCGTGCTGGGATATGGCTTGAATGTTTTTCTGCTTTAAATCAGACAGCGTTGCCTGTGCAGCAGCCACTTCCGCATTTGTAACCATACCAAGGTCAAATTTTAATTTGCAGACACGAAGGTTTTCCTCAGACGCCTTAATACTTTCCTGTAACGCTGCTTGTGTTTCTTCGAGTGTTTTTACGTTATAGTACAAAGAGTAGGTGATTTCTTTCATTATCTTTTTTGCGCTTGAAGCATCCAGTTCAGCTTGCTCTACTTCAATTTTTCTGACTTCGTAAGGTCTGTATTCACCGGTATACATAATCATATCCTTATAATAACTCTGAAGATTGACTGATTCATTGGCGAGCCAGACGCTCGGGCTTGTATTAACTATCCTGCCTACCTCATTATCGAGGTTGTCAACGGAAAGGGGAACGTAGTTCAGAGTATCAGATAAATTCGGCCGTTCCGTTATGGGAGAGCCGATAAGTTGGTCAAAAGACATGTATGCGTTTTCGAGTTCATTTTTAGCCGCCGTCAGAGAAGAATCAGCCTGTGAAGCCTGAGCCTGGATAGCTAGAAGGGACGGCTGCGAAATCATCCCTACAACAAAGGTAGCCTTTCCAATGCGAAGGTCCCACTGTGCTTTTGTGACCGCATCTTGAGCAGCCTGGACTTTATCCAGGGCAGAAACAATCTCCCAGTACTTTTGACATGCTGCCAAAGTTACTTTGTCCTGTTCGACAGTTAGTTCCCTGGATGACATGCGCCAGATCAGATCGTCAGCGAGAAGATTGCTCCAGCTAATTTCAAGCTCAGGGTCTCCTGCTGTCTTCGCAGGTACATAATCTATTTTTTTATTGCTTTCCTCGCGCAAATCCCAGGTGCGATCGATTTCTTTCGCTGCTTTTTGCACCGATTCACTGTGGACCAAGGCAAGATCTACAGCCTGTTTTAAGGTAAGACCGGTCACTTCAGACTGCGCTGTTCCGGTTGCGGCAGGTTCTTGCTGGGCGAAAGCAGACAAAGATCCAGGCGCAGTTAATAACAGAATTAATATTACAAGAAAGACGATGTATTTGCGCAATTACGACACCCCTTTTGAAAAATATTCAAAATCGTTGTAAAAACTTTTTTGTCCTTCCATTTTAATCAATTTATTAAATATATGCAATGAGGTATATTATGTTAATTAAGGAATATAATACATGAATAGCAGGGTATTTTTCCGTTGAAAATATCTATTTTGAAAAGGAGAAAAAAGTGATTAAAATAAGGTTGTTAAAATCGGCCGTAATGATATTCTTCGTCGTATTTACCGTTATGTGTGTATGTTACCAATGTTTGGCTGAAGAAAAAAACCTGACTGACTGCCGGTACCTGATCAGTTATAGGATAAAAGCCGGTGATACTTTATCAGGCATTGCAGGAGACTTTAATGTTTCTCTTGCGGATTTAATGAAGATTAATAAACTGTCCGGCACTTTAATCAAACCCGGTGAAATTGTTATTATACCCGGCAGGGAAAACGGTTTTTCACCAACATTTCTTACGCTGGGAAGCGTTTTCAGGGATGATGTGATGCTGCTTGCCAAAGCAATTTACGCAGAGGCACGCGGGGAGAGTTTTACGGGACAGGTAGCTGTCGGGGCAGTTATCCTAAACCGGGTCGATAACTCTTCTTTTCCTAAAAGCGTCAAAGACGTAATTATGCAGAGCAATGATTATGTTTATCAATTTACTCCCGTAGCCAACGGCTCGATAAACCTTACCCCTGATGAAACAGCCGTTAACGCAGCGATTCAGGCCGTGCTGGGCGAAGATCCGACAGGTGGAGCCCTGTTCTTTTACAATCCTGAAATAGCTTCGGATCGGTGGATACGAAATCTTCCGGTAATCGGCTGCATTGGCAACCATGTTTTTGCCAAAAAAGTATAAGCGTTCTTTTTATTTCCTGAAAAGCCAGTTTGCCAAAATGGTTAAGAGAATACTCAGCAAAAGACACGTTACAATGGGAAAATAGAATGAGTAGTTTCCTTTTTGAATAAAAATATCCCCCGGAAGCCGGCCAAGGTTGATAATTTTTATTTTACCTAAAGCAATCAGCAGCCCGCCCAGCAGGATTAACAAGAAACCAGCTGCCAGCAATAACCTTCCGATATGTTCCCCCGGACCTGGCATCAGGCTTTTTCACCACCGATATTGTTGCTTTTTTTGGGATAAAACCTTTCCTTTTCACTGTATATGCAGCCGCAATACGGCTGGCGGTACATTTTTAATTGTTTTGAGATTAAAGTAGCCTCTTTATAACCGGGCCGGAAATCAAAATAATGAAATGGAAAGTTTAATTCCCGGCTTACGGTTTCTCCTGTTTCCCTAATTAAGTCATGTTTCTGAAAAGGGCTTACCAAAAGAGTGGTAGTAAAACCGTCCAAGCCTTCCTTGGCCGCTGTTTGAGCGCTCTGTTTTAAACGGAGGTAGTAGCAAAAGCGGCAGCGGTTATTTTCTCTGTATACTGTCTCTCTTAGGAAATCTTCCATTTGGTATCCTTCATCAAAAATAACTTTAGTATCGCTTATACGTGAGTAGCTTTCCAAAGTTTCTTTTCTCCTGAGCCATTCCTGATAAGGGTGAATATTCGGGTTATAAAAATAACCTTGTACACCAATACCGTTTTCTGCAAGGTATTTAAGCGGATATATGGAGCAAGGAGCGCAGCATATATGAAGAAGCAACTGCAAGATTAAAAAACCTCCTACCAGATAGTTAACTGCTTTTGATTTTTATCTCCGGGATCTGCGCCCAAATGCATGTATGTTTTCAAAGTGGCTACTCTTCCACGGGGTGTCCGGTTAAGCAATCCTGCCTGCATCAGGTAGGGTTCGTAAACTTCCTCCAGGGTTGCTGATTCTTCACCCAATGCCGCTGCAATAGTATCCAAACCTACCGGACCTCCGCCGAATTTATCAACGATTATTTGCAGCAGTTTTCGGTCTACGGGATCGAGGCCCAGTGGGTCTACACCGAGGAAATCAAGGGCCTTAATAGCCGTCTCTTGATCAATTATACCTTTGGCTTTGACCTGAACATAATCACGGGCCCGCTTTAGCAAACGGTTGGCCACCCGGGGTGTGCCTCTCGATCTCAAGGCAATTTGAGCCGCTCCGTCATCTTCAATAGGTATTTTAAGGATGCCCGCTGAACGCAAAACGATCTTCTTTATATCTGCTAATTCATAGAAATCCAGGCGGCTGATTACACCAAAACGATCGCGTAAAGGAGAAGTTAAAAGGCTTGTCCTGGTTGTCGCCCCAACAAGCGTGAAACGCGGTAAATCAAGGCGGATAGAACGGGCGCCCGGTCCCTTACCGATCACTATATCCAGGGCGAAGTCTTCCATTGCGGGGTATAAAACTTCTTCTACAGCCCTGCTCAGTCTGTGGATTTCGTCGATAAACAGTACATCACCCGGTGAAAGGTTGGTTAGAATTGCAGCTAAATCTCCAGGCCTTTCAATTGCCGGGCCGGATGTAATCCTTAGATTTACACCCAGTTCGCTGCTGATAATCCAGGCCAGGGTTGTTTTACCAAGCCCCGGGGGTCCCAGAAGCAAAACGTGGTCAAGGGCCTCACGGCGATCCCTGGCTGCCTGTATAAAAACACCTATGCTTTCCCTTAGGCTGTCCTGTCCTATAAAATCTTTTAAACTGCGTGGCCGAAGGTTTACTTCTTCCTGGTCCTCTGTTGAAAATGCAGATGAAATAATTCTTTCCGACATAATAAGGCTCCCTACTATCCTGAGAATAATCTTGCATGGTGAAGTCAACTGTCTACGTGCTCATGTTCGCCTCAGGCCATCGTTGTCACGGTTCGCTTCGGACAAGACCAAGCGGTGCTGCTTTAGAAGGCAAGACAGTCGTAGAATAAACCAAGCAGGGGAATACAGGGGGACGGTTCTTGTGTATTTTCTTTTCCTGTCTCGAAGCTTCCCGCTTCCCAAACAAGGAAGCAAAATGTACGTCCCCTTGCTTCCCCCTTGCTTCCCCGGCGCTGCGCCTCAAACAGTTCCCTCGCTTATCCTCTGGTTCACTCGTTCTTTGAATGAAGGCTCAAAATCGCACTTAAGGCATCGGCCTCCCTTTGTTGATGGTTTTCATCATCTGCTGGCGTCGCTTTAGCGGCATGGATGTCTGCTCTTTTAACCGCCTATTTTTTTTAATGCAGTCCGCACCAGTTCAGTTGCCGTCAGATTAGTTGCCGTACCTTTTTCAAGTACCTGGCGGATTGCCTTTTGCGCTTC
>JBAZGB010000018.1:0-38218 GCA_041653135.1 Eubacteriales bacterium
GCATCCAGTTCGTTGTTGGACTTATCTGCTCAATACCGCATAGCCTGTCCAAGTACCCCAGAACTCCTAGCTGAATACAAGGTCAAGTCAATGCTGGATATCCCCGAGATTGTGGTAGCCCGCCACTGTATGTTACATAGCATGGCTACATTGAAACTATACCACATATTTTACCCCCAGATGAACCACACCTATTACAATGCGGAGTTGGCTACATTCCCCATCATGCTGGAGATGTCTGAGAGAGGCATACTCCTGGATCAGGATGAACGTGAGAGAATTGAATATTGCCTGGAAGAAGACTTAACCAAGGCAGAACAATCCTGTGCTGAGATTGCGGCATTTAATCCAGGATCCCCACAACAGGTATCCTATGTCCTCGCTGAACGTGGTGCATATAAAGTGTTTACACGGTTACCATTCACCAGAGATAAGTTTGGAAGGAAGACAACCAAATTATCCTCAGATGTGAAGGTACTTGAGGCCATGGATGATCCACTGGCAGGGTTAATCCTATCCTACAG
Organism: Eubacteriales bacterium; assembly: GCA_041653135.1. Taxonomy (GTDB): domain Bacteria; phylum Bacillota; class Desulfotomaculia; order Desulfotomaculales; family Nap2-2B; genus 46-80. The sequence continues at coordinate 525 of JBAZGB010000018.1, forward strand.
GCAGAAGAAGAAATTGCAGGGAACATATATTAAACCTTGGGCAGGTGAAGAACGTGCTAGGTGTAGGTATCACCTCGAAGCGGCGACTGGTAGACCATCCAGCACGGATAGGAATATGCAAAATATACCAGGGAAATTTTCCAAAACTGGGGTAGAAAACGATTATAATTGTAGGGGCATGTTACTCCCAGATTCGGGGGTATGGGCAGATATTGATTTCTCCCAAGTGGAGCCTAGAGCATTAGCCTATCTCAGTGGTGACCGTGAAATGCGGTGGATATTCTCACAACCCAAATTCCTCCCTGATGGAGCAAAGAACCCTGATGCAGATATACACGGACAGGTTGCCACATTCATGGATGTTACCCGCAAATTGGGGAAGGTGATTAACCTGGCCATGACTTATGGTGCTACCGATGAAACACTGATGGAGACTGCCAGGATTAGGGATAAACATAGAGCAGCAGAACTACGCACCATGTGGGGTAGGAAATTTCCACAAGCTATGGATTGGATTAACTCCACGCAGCAACAGGCACTTAGGACTAGAATCGTACACTCCGCATTTGGTCGTGCTATGAGGATACCCGATGAGGAAGGTGATGCCAGAGTCAAAAGGTGTGCAGTGGATTATCCATGCCAATCAACGGCAGCGGATATTCTAAAGAGAGGATTAGTGGTATTATCTGATAAAGGTATGGACCTAGCATTACAGGTTCATGATGAATTTTTGGTGGATGGATACCATCAGGAGGTAGACTTTGAATGCTTGAGGAATATTGGACCATTTGAGACACCGTTTGAGGTGAAATACTGCGAACGTTGGGAATAAGGAGTATGAAATGATATACCAATTCAAATGTAATACTTGTGTGGCCGTTAAAAGTTTAGCATTACCGGTAAGTGTAGTACCACATTACATTTTTGAGGTTAACCAACCCATGTTATCCGAACACAGAGCTAACTGTCCCATATGTGGTAAACCAGCACAAAGAGTGTGGTCTGCACCTATACACTATGAGCCTTGGGATTTGTGGAATAAGGATGGTAGTCATCAAAGTGATTCAACATTACCCACAGCATATAGAGGACCGGGGAGATATTTCCCCGGCATGTAAGATAGAATTAGCTCATAGGCTAATATAGAAACCACAATACCACAATTCCAAAGTATAGGCCACCCAACGCGCCTTTAATATCAATCCAGGCTGAATCCTTTACATCGGAGTCCTCATCCGTCTCATAGTAAAGGAACCACACAGTCAGGGGTATGACTATTGGCCAACATACCTTTGCTCCAATAGCAGCCAATACCCCTACTGGAGTGTGAAGCCAGAATCGTATTATCTGGTCTTTAGGACTGAACTTGGATTTGGGGTGAACTATTAACCTATTAAATAAGTTCATGTTACCTACTTATGCAGGTTGTCTCACGCTAACGGATACTACTCTCTTGCGCCATTCGGCACGGTTATCTAATATCGCGTTAAATCGACTTAACCTTGCCTGTGCTTCTGCTCTGTATCTATCAGACAATACCAGGTCAGTATCAGCAGCTTGTTGGTACAATGTAGCCTCACTGATGTATCGGTCAATCTGTCCTAAACGTGTTTGTGCCTCTGATACAATGGCATTGACTAATCCAATAAGAGTCTGGGCTTCGGCAATAAATCCATCAGCAATACTGGACCAACCACCTGCTTCAGCAACCAGCGCACTGACATCAGATAGCCGTGATTGGACTTCTTGTGCATAACCTTGAGCCTGCTGTATTCGGGTTTGGGCTATCTGCATCTTTGATCTAGCATAATCGGCATATACAGTGGCAACAGATTCTCCACCATCATTCAACTTATTGATGAGGAGTTCACCCTCTAGTAACCACGCAACGGCACCAACAGTAGCAGCATCTAGGTCGGTGGTAGAAACCTTGCCTAATGTTGTGGCTGTAGCGTCAAGGGCTACCTGAATCTTGGTCCAGCCATCCGCTACTCGGTCACTAATCTTTGCCAATGCGCTGAAGGCAGAATCATCAGCACCAGCAGCTGGAGTAGTTAAGGCAACTGATACTTTAGCCAGAGCAGTCTCAACCTTCCCAGTGGAGGCGGTAACCAGTACAGCAGCCTTAGCTAGTGCGGTGATGATTAGTGCTTGGACACCACTGACTCCGTCAGCACCGCCGATATAACTCAACTCGGTCCTCAAACTTGCAAGGTCGGTAGTTGCCATCAATTCATGTTGGAGCGCTTCCATTTCAAGGGCGTAACCACCAGCACCGATAAGGACGACTTCATCCAACAACTCTGGGTAACTACCCGATCCTACAAGGGTTGGTGGAGATTGTCTAGCCTCGTAGAAGATGGCTAGATGCTCTTTATCCACCAGCGCTTCTTGAGATACACCAGGTCGGGGAGAACCGACAGTTAGTAGATTATCCCAAACAGTGAAGGCTACCGCCTGTTCAGGTATCTTATTTACTGGATAGATTACCTTGACAATACGGATCAGTTCTGGGATAATATCCGATATATCAATACTACACTGTGCTTTGGTATAATTAGCATAGTAGGTAGTACCTTCAGTCATGGTACTGCCGCTGATTGCACGAATTTTACCATTGGCATAATCCATCTCATAATCCGTATCTCTGGTATATTTAGTACCAGCTTTCAGGAGAGCAGAATAGATTGACTCGGATTCTGGCTCAACCGGATGATCAAGTGCTACCCAGATACCAGTACCAGCATCGGTGCCCACATCTATGACATCACCGGCACCATTACCTGTAATCGCACTCATTTCAATTTCGGTGATGGTATAGAAGTAGATTTTGCCGGTTTGAATTTTACCACCACGACGGTAGAATCTTTCTTCCTGATATGCACCGTTAATATCAGTACCTTTGATTACCAGAATGAAGCTGGTGATGGAGTCATTTGCATCCAGTAAGGTCAGCTTAACAGGTCTGGGTACATCCATCCACTTTGTAACTAAGGTAGCTTTATTACCAGCCACGACTGCGGAGATGTCCCAGTCTTTGACAATCTTTTCCAAATTCGTAGCGGCTGGTAGGGTAAAAGAATTATCAGTAATGGACTTTACCCAGGTGTGTTCATATATCCTCTCACGTGGTATTTTCCTGCTAAGTGTATCTACTGCCTTCTCGATAGCACGGGTACCTTCAGCGGGGGTGATTTCCGTGTTTAAGGTCATTTTTAGGTCAAGTACCAACTTATCCAACATCTCGGTTAAGTCCACGATATACCTCCTTAGCTGTAGTATGCGATGGATAATGCAATTACTACGGTAATAACACTGCCGATAATAGCACTTCCGATCTTTTTAATCCACTTGATATCCTCGCAGTTTTCCTTAACCACATTTTCCAGATTCTCCATGCGGCTATCACCGTGAATCAACCGTCGCAGTATGTCAGGGATATCACCGTTATCCCTATCTTTGATGGCTTTGATGCGTTCATCAATACGGATAAGTAAATCACGATCAATCTGCTCCATGCCATCTCCTTATTTCGAATGTTCATACCAATCAAGTAGGAAGGTTATCAAATCATTTTGTACACCAACACTTTCTAACAGGTATTTGCAATTTCTCTTTAGGATAAACTCTAACCTAGTAGATTCAGATGCGGTAACTAATTTATTTGCACCTGCCTTAAATGTCCAGATTAGGGTGCCCTTACCACCACCACTATCCGTGGCTGCATAGGTTAAAGTTGTGTTACTATTATTTAACGCATCACGCCTCCTATTATAGGAAGGTAATGCTGAACCTCCAGCATAGTCGGGAGATTCATAGAAATTCACGGTTAGTACCGCATTACTGATTACTTGGTAAGTTATGTGTACCTTTTCTGGAGTGTCTGCGGTTACAATCAGCACATTGGCTGTACCAGCAAGTGGCAAGGTCACTACTCGATTGGCAGTGAAGGTATGACCATCATGTATTTCGGCATGGATAACATCTATGGTGATGGTGACACCAGTCTCCTCGTCAGGGACTAGTAGGTTATCCAATGGTCTAGTCATACCATCAGAATCTACATATAATACCTTAACTGACATCGGTATCCTCCTCACTGATAGGCTCATCAGATATACTTGCTAAGTGTAGTTTAGCCTGGACAGTTTCTTGCCGTATCTGTTCCAATAACTGAGCTAACTCAGCCATACCACTTTGAAGTATTTCTTCCATCTTCACCCAAACACCTCCAATAATATGCCAGGTAGTAGAATCACATACTACCATGACATACTGATATTGTAGAGTCAATGTGTGCGTAGATTCGGCGTCTACAAGCTCTCCAGATTCGATTCTGACAGGGTTAGCCGAATTGTCAATCTTCTTGATGTAGTAATATTTGCCCCTGCTACTAGCAGCAGGTGGTAGTGTCACAGTCACTGGACCAGTACTGGTATCCACAAGGATAACTGCATATGAATTAGCCGTGTAGTTAGTGTTTCGTGCTGTTGTGCCATATACATTGGTCACACTAAGACCTGGGATACTACCAGGCGGCATGGCAGTAGCACCTGATGCCATGTCCTTAACAGGGAATATGGCAGGTCGTCCTTGTTTGGATAAATTAACCTCAGTATATTTCACTTCTTTTTACCGTATTCAGCCTGGATTTGAGCAATGGACTTACCCCGTTTTTGTAGTTCCTGAACCTGCTTAACGGATAACCCGAATTGTCTCTGGTATACCTCCTCCGCAATTTTCTCGGTCTGAGCATAAGACTTCTCCTCTTTGGATTGTTTATGCCACGGTGTAAGTGCTCTCCATGCAGACTTGGCAACATTTATCACAAATTCATCGTATACTTTGACAGTCTGGCCTCCACTTTCTTTCCACGGAGTTAGAGTTTGCCAAAGTTGGTTGCCCTTATCCGCATCACCACGAGTACCGGGACGGGCCTCATCCTCCGGAGTCATGGTAGGAGTATTAACGGAAGGAGTAACTACCGGTGTGGTAGGTGTTTTTGCCGGTGCTTTTGTTACAGCTGGCATTGGTACTGATATCCACTCAGGTAATCCCAGGTCGGAGGTGACACCACCGATGGTAATTTCCAGTGTGTAACTCTGGCGAGATCGGTCATAACGATGGACTAGGTTGGTAATCCTAATACACGCACCAGTTACCTCAAAACCATTTATTAGAGTTGCATATTCTGACCTAGAATAGGTGGATACATCACGAAAACCTAATATAGCACTAACAGCGATTGTTAGGTTAGCATGAATCTCTGTCTCACTAATTATGGAGAATGAATTGATAGTAATACCCGAACCAAATTCTAGACGATTCACCTCTCCAAGATTCGTACCTATTATAACAACATCTAATGTGCTTTCTGGCACACCTGTACCAGGGACCACACTAATAATTGACATATACGTGCGAACTAAGGTATTCACGTATAGGTAGATATCTACAGTACTCATGTCCATACCAGTAGCTATGGTAAAATCCTGACCAGCTATATTCACATTTAGGGTAACTATTTGAGGCAAAAAACCATCGACTGTATTCCCTGACGTATCCAACTTGGCTACAAAAACTCCTGCTGTAGTCCATTCAATGGATGATATGCCCTGGCTATAACCACCTACTTGTAACACAGTTAATATATGACCAGTACTAGCATTTACACCAGCTCGGACCATATGGCAACTTATCCAATTTGGTGTATGAGTAACACCACCCACATAAGCTCCCATAGCACCATCATCAGCTACAACATAATTCAATACGATAGCGGAAGTTGAAGGAGTATTAGTACCCATCATAAATGAGAGTACACCAGGGCCAATCTTCGATATATTCCCACCGTAGGTATAATCCCCTAAATCAGTCTGACCATAGGATCCCCAGGCTATCGTAATACCGTCGGCAGATACCGTAATAGGTCTAATATATATATGTGAGGTGGCATTCAACCTCCACATAGCCATGTAAATGCTACCACTGATTAGAGTGATCTTAGATACTGTCGTAGCAGCACCAGAGGAAATTGCGAATGAACCTAATTCAGTTATCGTAACACCGTCTGGGGTTATAGATACAGTCTTCACCATTGAAGCAGTACTACCCAGGATATAGGAGGTGATGACAATATAGTTGCCACCAGATATGCCGCGTAATTCAATCGAGAAATCTATCCCAACCGTCGGTGCTGTACCAGCTAGTAAAAGCGTCTGAATCACCGACATCGCCCCGGTAGTAGGATTAACTGAAATTGTCTTTATATAAGGGTAATAGTTTGGTCCCATACTCCCAACGACAGCATATATATTACCAGTCAACCACAAGAATTTTGCTGAACTACATCCACCAGCTCCAAGGTCTAGAGTATAGAGCAGGGTAACAGTTTGATCAGTATTTATCCTAAGGGATTCAATATACCCACGTGTAGTAATAGGATATCTTCCACTTAATAGTATAATATCGGAAGACAATACTACCTTTATTAGACCAGGAGTGTCACGAAGGTTAGTAGCGCTTATTACTGTAGTACCTAAATCTCCCCATGTCATTTTATATCCTCGTATCCACAATCTTTACAAAATCATACAATTCAACCTGGCAATCGTGGAATGGTAGCAGTACTCGGCCACCAGAGATTTCCTGCTTTAATCTAGCAAGTATAGCTTCGGCACGGTTTGTGGCATCTAATTGTTCCCTGATACTGCCATCAATGAAAGGTTCAACAATTTCCACATATTTGGCTATTTGATCAGTATCACTAGCCACACCGGTCATGACTGGATATCCTTCAGTATTCAATTCACCAGTACTGGGATCGGCATTACATAATACAATAATGCTGTTAGGTTCTAGTAACTTACTCTGCTTATCATATTCGGTAAAGAATGGTGCCTGTGCGGAATAATACGTTACATCAACAGGATCAGTTTCCTGTGGGTAGACCAACTCAAAGGTTTTGCTCGGCTTAGCCCGCATATACATGTAAGTCATCCAGATTAGCCTATAGATGATGGCTGCACCTGACTCATAACCACCAGAACCTATGACAAAGATTGGCTTAAATACATTTACAATACTATCACCAGAAACCACTGGGGTCCAGGTCCAACCCATGGATTCCACAACCAGCTTAATAATTTCTTCCACCGTATGTGTGGCATTGAAGATGTTGGAATATGGACTGGATATACCATCCTCAGTCCAGAATACATCGTTATCCAGTACACCTCCAAGTAATGGCCAAGTAGGCTCTGTAGTATCAGTAGTACCAACAGCGGAACTAATATAGACATGGCCATTAGGCACGGTGGGATTGATACGCTGATCTGCTACGACAGACATGCTGGCTTTCCACACCGTCACTCCAGGTAGAACTTTCATAACTCGCAATAAGGACCACATACCTTCCGCGTAGATTTGGTAGATACGCTCACCTTGCACGGATATAATTGAGTGGGATTTTACCCAGAGAGTGGCAGTGGGTACATAATCCGTAGCAGAACCTCCATGATCGGTGGTGTCGTAGCCATAACCAATCTCAAATTCTTCACCATCAAGGTCAAGGTCATCAAATGTACCATCACGGTTGGATAAGCCAATTGTGGCCCTTTCCCTATATGGCTCCTCATGATGTTCCAGATACAAAAGCCGTGAGGAATAGTCCACAGAGTTGATGTAAATGCGGATATATGGAATCTTACTCACATCAGACTGTGTGTCAATCAGGGCTTGGGAGATGGTACCTGCTGCTACTGTCCTCATACCTCACCTACGAATATCTTCCATTTGCTACGGTTGCAAGTCTTCCGCGTTCTGCATCTGCTAGAGTCCTAATACCGCGATATAATACTACCCCATCTACAGCACCATTCAGTCCTCTAGAACCTCCAGTATTATTACCAACATATAGAAGATTACCTACTACAGGAATACCAGAATCTGGATCGCCGCCGTCTGCTACAGCCATTGGAATAGTAGGTGTACCAACATAAAATACCACGGCCCCTAATGCACTTCTAGTTATTGATATTCTATACCAGCTATTATCCAAAACAATAGTTCCAACACCTGAGTTAGCTACTGTGGATCCATCAGATTCGGTGGCAATTGATCCAGTAGCTGACACAAATATAATTAGTTTGGTGTTATCGAGGACGCGGCCAAATCCTCCACCTCCAGAATCAACAAACCTAACCCACGCTTCGATGGTGATGTCACCAATAAGACCATCAAATGTGGTGTAAAATGAAGCCCGACCATCCGTACCATTAAGACGCATACCATCTTCACCGAAGGTTGCTGCTCCCTGGACCAACACTCTGTTGCCCTTACGTATTTGTCTGGTACCAGTCCACTCATGGAATGGCATATATAGTAACTGATTAGTAAGGCTAAGTTCTCCAATCTTTAGACCATCAGCGACTCCTGGACCGTGTCCATTTCTAACCTTACTTCTGTTATCTAACCGTCGACCATCCCAACGTATTAAATTCATTATGCCCTCGATAACTTCACTGTGATTGTATAGGTACAGGACTCAGTATTGGTACAGGCAATGGCCAATCCATAATCTGCCTCTTGGGTATACTTGAGACCGCCAAATTCATGTATCATGGTTGCAGGCATAACAGACACATTTTCCCGTACTACGACTAGATCACCTACACTACCGCGATCAATTGATATAGTCAGGTCTTGTGAGGTTGTGGCAGTACCTGATGTTCTGACAATGTCGATGGATTCCAATATCCAGCGGAATCCTGGTGGCTTCATGGTCCCGCCAGTAGCTGCCTCAATGGCTATATGTATCGGTGCTTCAAGTGGTTGGTTGAATTTCTTGAGCTGATCTAATAATTCCTGTAACATCATTCCTCCTAATATGAGAGGGGGAGAGGATGCTAGACCCCCTACCCCCTCTCAAACCACTGGATCACTTTATACTAAGGTGATCTGCTTCTCGTGCCACATAGCACCGGCTCTCCAGGTATTCTCAACATTGCTAGTCATTACATTAATACCCAATAAATGGCCAGGAGCAATGATAAGTCTACCATCTATAGGAGCCCATAGGACTAGACCGGGCAATGATACCACGGATACATTGACCGATGGACCGATGGGAGTCCAGCCAATGGCAACACCAGTCACTGCATCTAGGGCAGTACCACTATCACCACACAATGCTACGGTATCGGAACCTGGACCCTTGCCATTTAGCTTACGGGGGACCAGGGTGCCGGCATTGGATGCAACACGGGTTTGACCTAGGACATAAATCAAACCAGCTTGGCCAAGTGTAGCACCATTCACGATGTTGACGGCAAACAGAGCATCTATGATAATCGATCTTCCACCATCATCAGCACTGTTCCATATACTAAGCTGTGCGGCGGTAGTTGGTAGTGCTACAACACCAGCGGCAGTTGTGGAGCTGATGCAGCTGAAGGAATACCCACTACGAGTCAGTTCCTCATATTCAGCTCCACTCTGTGTGATGTGGAGTCCACCATCTTCCGAACATTCAACATTTTTTTCAGTTCCCAGGATTCTTTGGATTGCTCTAACTAAAGTTTGCATTTACTCTCTCCTTATCATATTTGGTGACTACCAGCAACCTACACTAAAGTTAGTTGCTTTTCGTGCCACATGACACCACAATTAAAGGTATTTGTGACATCATTGCACATCACGTTGACACCGAATTGACGCCCAGGCGGGATGATTAACCTGCCGTCGATGGGACACCACAGTATGGCACCAGGTGTGGATACTAGACTAATGTTCGCAGTTGGCCCGATTGGTACCCACGATGTCGCAGCACCTGAAGTCATGATGGCACCGCCAGCAGCACAGATAGCCACAGTGTCACTGTTTGGTCCCAGGCTATTTAGTTTGCGGGGTATCAGCGCCTGGGTCAGGGCGGCTTCACGGCCTGAACCCATGTAATAGATTAGCCCTGCCTGGTTTAGTGTGGCTTCACCCACAATATGTATGGCAAAGATTGCGTCCACAATCATGGACTTACCACCATCGGGCGCACTATTCCACAGACCAATACCGGCTGCAGTAGTAGGAAGTGCTACCAGACTAGCAGTGGCTGTGGTAGTAATAACACTAAAGGAATAACCCCCACGAGTTATCTCCTCAAATTTTGCTCCACTGGGAGTTACCAGTAACTCTCCAGATTCGGTGGCATGTGCTGATTTCTCGGTACCTAAGATTCGCTGAATCGCATTTATCACGCTCTGCATTTATTTTCTCCTTCACGGTGATTTGGAAACCTGACTCAGAACTTAATCCCAATCATTAATCATTAATTTCCGTCACCTCCTGTCCTAAGATTAACTCACTAACGGTTCGAGCCCGTCTAACCTCTTGAGTGTTTTCATCCACGAATTGGATAAGATCACCTATTGTCTCATCAAAGGTAGACATCAGGGATACTGGGGTTACCTCTGATATGGTTTTTGGTGTGGCTTGTGTTGTCATTCTAGGCACTTGGCACCTCCGTCTTGGACTTTACCATTTCCATACACTCTGCCACTGCCTGTTCTTGTGGTATCCCTTCTCGAATTTTTGTCGCAATGCAGGCAGACAATGCCGCTTTCTTGGTAGGATCCTCGCTGTCCGGTTCAAGGCTGTCTATTTCCTTGATTGGCATTATGCAACCTCCACATTGTCAATATCAGGATCGGTAAAGGAACCACCCAACTGTTCGACAGCATGGACCATGGCCTCTAGGTCCCATTGAGATTCAGGGTCACCCAGGTCAGTAACAATGATATCTTTATCCATCAGAGTTCTGGTAATGATTGCTACCAGATTAGCTAGGATTCGGACACCATCAACCTGGGTGTGAGTCAATCCCACAGGGATATCATTGGCACGGAGATAATCCGTTATGGGTAATCTCACTGGAGGTCCAGAGCCACGATCAATGGTAATGAATCCCGGCTCAAGTTGTGTTATTTTACCATCCATTACACAACTCCTTACAATACATTAAATGTCCATGGAGCCAACAATACATGGCAGGTATGGAAATTATCATCAGCAACACAGGACGCATCTACGCGTATATACCGCTTTTGAGTGGCAAACCTGCGTACCACGGTACATGGACATTCATTGCCCAGGATAATCCCATGTGTGGCGGCATTGACCTCAAAATTGGCAAGCGTCTGCACACCATTAGCAAAGGTGAGTGAGTCACTGGCCTGAAGCAGCAGGGTTAAGGCATCATCGGCAGCAGCACCAGCTTCATCTATAATGAGTATGACTGACAGACCTTTGGCAGCTGTAGTACTGAATGCCAACATGTCAATTACGGCAAAACCACCAGCATTCCTTGTGGTACTGGTAGGTGTGCCATAATTTGACGTAACTAGATTGGCGTAGGTCCAATCCGCAGTATTATCTGCAAGAACCAGATTCGCATCGAATGGCATTTTACTCCTCCTTATCGGTACAGGTTATTCACATGACAGTGTTGAGAACCTGTTACCAGGATATCTACATCACCGAAGTTACCTCCAGCAGTAACGGTATTAGTACAGCGAATATACCGTTTCATGGTGGAAAATCGACGCACCAGAGTCATGGGTGGTTGGATAGCCCGGCCAATCTTAGTGATGGTACCCACACCAACTCCAGCAGTACAAGTAACCACATCATTCAGTGTGGCGTAGGTATCGCCAGCATCTTGCATTTCAACCCAACATTTGCCAGTACCACCAGCAACCAGGAGGTTGCGGCTGAACTGTCGAAGTATACCAGTATCAGTGCCAGTTGTGGCGGTGAATACCAACCCAATGTCAGTGGCATCGAATGCTGTGGTTGCAGTAACTATGACTTCTCGCATATAGGCATAGACTAACTCAAAGGTGAGGATTGTCGCCCAGCCATCGGTCAGGTGATCGGATTCACAGACCACGATTTGGCAAGTATTTTGATATGTAGTAGGCTGATCGTGAAATATTACCACACAATCAAGGCCAAGCGCACCAGAACCGTGATCAAGCAAATCAACACAGACGTTACCATCCGCATTGACGGTTAAGGATGTAGCAGCGGCGTCATTCTCATCCAGGTCAACATATGCGCCACCATACAATCCTCTCAGGACTAAATTCGCATCATATGGCATGTGTAACCTCCTTACGCCGAGCTATCAGCTATGATGTCAATGCCACGAGCAATGGCATATGGGTTGGCTTGGGCAAGACCCAAAGGCCAGTCAAGTTCGGTACGGTAGATTGGCTTGTCCTCAAGCAGACCCTTATCGGTCACTTCAAGCGGATACTCCTGGATGCCCCAGAGCATGTCACCAATACCAAACTTGGTGGCATAGAGGGATGTCGATTCACCACCAGTTGCAGCGCCCGCTGCGGTTTCGGTATTGAGGATAATTTCTGTGGTTTGATCCTGCTTCACACCGATGTCGACCAGGCGGGTATTGCCATAGGTATCAACCACTACATTGTTGTAATCGGTCATGCTGCTTAGGAGTTTTTCCTTTCGCAGTATTGCTCGGATAGCCAGGAGCAACTTGTGGTTCATCCACAGGAAATCTGGCTTGTGTCCTGGAATTTGGTAGATCAGTTTATCAAGGAAATTCAGGAAATCATTGCTGTGTGCGGAACTGTTGAGGATACCAACACCATCGCACTCGAAGTCTACCAGCTGGCCGGTGTAACCTTCATTATATACATCAGTTACACGTTCTTTGCAGCCTTTGAATTCCTCAGGGTCAGTTTGGGGGTTGCCATTGATGAACTTGTCATTGAACTTATATGCAATGGCTTTGGTCATCATTACCTGCGTGATGGCTCTCGCAGATGCGATGGTATTCTTGGCTCTGGCAATGGCCTTGTCAGTGTCGAAATATCCGCCCATAAGAGAGATATTCTCAACCTTCTGCTCAAAGGAACCAGTGCCGACGGAATAGCCCTCATTGACTTTACGGAAACCAACACTAGGCAAGGATCCCAGCCTGACTACTGTGGTTGCCAGCTGACCGATGGTTTCCCACGGTAACATCTGCATGGCTACTGCTTCCATCAGCAAGGTATCAATGACAGATTTGCGTAGGGTATCGGTCTCAATCTTGGACAATTCGATTAATGTGAACTCTCCCGACATTCTTTCCACTCCTTATTTAGATTTGGACTGCTCATATCCCATGGTTGCTAAGGCGAGTGGGGATTTTCCCTCAAGTGTGGATGAAGAACCACTACCACCACCTTTGCCATCATAGTTGGCAGCAGTGCTCTTATTACCCACTAACCCGAGGGCTGCCTCTGTCCTCTCCAAGTCTTCCAGAGACATATCCTTGATCTTCTCCGCATCAACCCTGTGCTGTGTTGCAAGGATGGTACGAAGCCTGCCGGTGAGTTTATCCTTTACCTCACCACTGGTCTTTTCGTGACCAGCCACTTTGGACATTAAGTCCGCCACAGTTGCCTTTAAGGAACTATTCTCGGCTACCGCAGACTCAACTTTTTCACGGGCTGCTTGTTCCTTCAGTATATCTTGTCTGGCTTTGTCCAGTTCAGTGTTGGCGGTGTCCAGTTCTATTCGGAGATTGGTTAATGCCTCTTCAGCCTTTACCGCCCCCGCTTTGATAGCACCAAGGTCGGATTCTTTCACCAACCGGATTTCTTTGCCATCCAATGTGACGGTAACTGAGCCATCCTTGTTGAGACCTGCGGATTGTAATTCTAACATAGTTCCTCCTCTGTATCAATTATATCTTATCGGTAATCAAATGTCAATGGTTAAATGTGATATATTACAGTTTATATATAATGCTATTCTCTAGTAATTAATATACTGGAGCGATCAGCTTCCCAGGCGTCGATCATGGAACGTGCTGCCTTTGTCTTAGCGGTAGTAGTATACCCAAATACGTATAGGTAGAAATCCAATTTAGGGGATACTATCCTCAGCGCTTCACGTGCAGCAGAGCAATCTGCCTCATACCCAGATATGATCTGACGACCATCTTTACCTACCAGAGAACGTAATTCCTCCCTTCGTGTTAAAGTAACTGTTGTTGAATAGGATTCTTGGATAATGGCGCGGTCTGCCTCACTGCGACTAGTAAACACAATACGATCGGAGGCTTTATATCCTCGGATATATGTGTTGTAGGCATAGTGAAAGGTTAATTCCATTGGAGTTTGGTACCGTCGAATGTAGGTATCGAACTCATCCAACTGTTCTGGGGTAAGAGCTCTCCTTACTGCCTCACGCTTCAGCCAAAAGGTAAGGAAATCATCCTCGACTTCACCGGTATACGGGTCAATCTTCTTCTCCAACTTAATACTAAAGTAAAGATTGACTGCCTCCCTCAGTGGGGTATCTGGTGTTACTGTATATCCCAAACGTTTAGCCAGTTTCAATTGTCCTTCTGGAGTAAGAGCTTCCACAGCATCGGCAAATTCGGAATCTGTCTCCAGACTATCCGATTTGCTAGCGTAATCTCCCCAGTTGGAGGCAAACTCCGAACGCCACTCTTTACCGGTAAAGTGTAGGTCAGTAGTTGGGGAGATGAATCCTGCATCTAAATCTCCCTGTTTACTCAATCTATCCGTTTGATAGGATTCTATTTTCTTCCAGTACTTATCTATGAGTGCTTTCAAATCAGCCACTTCTGGAGGTGCTAATATTGTACCACGTCCTAAGTAGGTTTTCCATTGCCACAGTTCGTCCAACTCTGCTTGTAGGTTGAGCGGTAAACCTCCCACCACATCGGTTGGACGCTGATGGTTGCGCCACAGTTCTTTCTGGAATTCTTCGGACATACCCAACTGTTCAACGAATATCTGGGTTACCTTATCATAGGCTTCCTTGTAGTCATCGGTCCTCAGCCTAAACTGTGGGAACTGTGATCTCAATACACCTATCTCCGCAGCTTTCCTATACGCACTATCCCACAAGTCTTGCTCTTCCTGGGTAAGTTTCTCCCCACGTAACATCTTAAACCACAGGTCTGTACCAGTTTGTCCGCCAATCAATGTACCTCCAGAATCTACCTGCATACTGTCAAGGATAGTGGCGGTATAGTATTCATGGAAGTTTTCGTGGAAGATGTTATCCTTCAGCCAGGTTGCAGCTTTGGACACACCGGGAATGTTGGACGCTACCATTAGGTCTAGCCCAGTTTTACCTATTGGTGGGAGTACACCGCCCAGTTCTGGCTTACGACCAGCTAATATGGGAAGTAGAGATATAACCGCTGTGATTGGTGCGTTGGGATAGTATCCCCATCTCTGGGTATAGTCGAGAACTTCACCAGCAAACCCAAGTTGCTCGAAGTAGGATGCGTAATCAGATCGAGTTAGGGTAAACGTGGTGCCCATCATACTACCGGTAAATAGATTCATCTCAAGGTTCGGGAAATAGCTTGGTATAAACCCATTCTCACTATAGTCCTGATACTTGCCCCATGTAGTGGCTAATCCCGGATGCCGGATTGCTTGTCTGGATAGTTCAAACCATCGGTATTGATGATAACCCCAGTACGGATAAATCATCTTCATCATAGCTCCGAGCATGTGTTCGTTGCTGTAATCGGCAAAGGCTTTGTAGTAATCTTTGTTGGCAAGGTCTAAGGCTTTTTGGCGTAGTTGATTCCACTCATCGGTGGTTATTTTCTCTCCAGATGGAGCAAATTTTGGTTCATAGGTGCCAAGTTTCTCCTGCACTCCCTCTAATTTACCCAATATGCCTTTGGATTTGGGTAGTTGCTGGAGTCCTGGAGTAGGTACAGCATCTACTTTAGGTAATTGTATTTTTTCTGTTAGGTTTAACCCTACACCAGTCTCAGGCATTTTATGTTGCTTAAATAGCTTAGCAGTAGCAATGGCGTATTCCTCTACCTGTTTTTCGGTGTAGTTCGGATACAAAGCATGACCCATCTCATGGTAGAAATCTTCAGGAGTAAATCCTGGTATGAGTTGCATTATCTTTTCAGATTCTATCCACTTAGCACTATAACCTCCAGGTTTACCTGGCATGGTTATATGAGGTTTAATGGTTAGAATCCTTATCTCGGGCATATTTGGTAAAATAGATGCAAGTTCGTCTAGCTTACTTCGTATCTCTGGAGTAACACTCTTCCTAAATTCGGTAATTCCCCAATTAACCTTTTGTATTGGTTCCTGTTGGGCTACACCAGTCTCAGGTACTTTGGTTGGTATATTAGACTTACTCAGGTTTTCTATTTTAGCTAGTGAAGTTTCCACATTCACCATATCTCTATCCAGTAATTTTTGAATCAATACCTTGATTTCAGTGGTCATTTCAGTGGTAGCCGGAATGGCGTCCACCTGAGATTTTAAGTTCTTAATGGTTTCCTTCTCATCACCTGATAATGGCATTTTCCAGTCCATGTCGCCAATAGATTTTCTAATGCGAGTTAATTTCTCCATAAAATAACCTTCATCGGAGAAATCCTTTCCCATTTCCCGTAACATGTCACCGGCGTTTTCAAGTCTTATAGCTAAAAGACTAGCAGCATTAGATCGCGTGGTATATCCAGTCCGTAATTTATTATATTCAAGGGTATTATCCCAATAATCCCGTGCTGGTATATCTGGTGGGTACTGTATACCAACCTTAGATTTGCGTGCTGGTAATTGTGGTATCACATCGCCGATAATCTTACCTCTATTAACTATTGCATTGTCTATCCAATCCATCAAGGACTTTTCTGTGGCTGGTGATATACTGTGTGTCATCTTAAGGGTAGCCAACTGCTGCTTCATACCATGACTCTGCTGTAGAATCTTCTGTGTAAGGATATCTAACTCCGGATTCATATTTGCCTGCCGCAATAACTGGTCATACACTGCACCAATCTTGTCCTCAGTGAAGCCTCTGAATAATACGGCATTATCGTCCGCCGACTGTTTTACTAATTGGATAAAATACTCTCTACCCTGCATTGCGATGTTATCCAGCAAACCTGTGGCTAGTCCGTCAATGTTGGTACCGAATACGTTAGCTACATCCTGTGCGGATAATGCTCTACTACTAGCATCTACACCGGTTAACTTAGCTTTTGGTAGGTCATGATAAATTGTATGTAGATGTGTTCTGCTCACAGCTTCTCCGGCGCTGGTAATTGATACCTCATTACTATAATTGGCCCATAATTCTTTACGGTACGCCCTTAATGCGGTATGTTCCTCCGCAGTTCTAGCACTCTTTGGTAGTGCCCAGAAATTATCCAATAGTTGTGCATCCTGTCTCAATGTAACCTCACGCACTAGCTGTGAAGCCTCTGAGTGCTTAAGCACTGCTTCCATAGCCGTGAGTTGCTTGGTAGTGAGTGTGTCGGTATTGGATAGAATCTTAGCTCGGATACGACTCATGTCAGCAGTTATACTATCCATTGTATCCAACATATCTTGTCTACCTTTTTCCCAGATGCCATTCAATTTTCCTAACTTACCAGACTTGTAAATGATATCCGCTTGTTCCATGATATCCGACATCATTCGGTGTGGTATGACAGACGCTGTATCAGACATAGTTTCGAAGCTGTTAAATATCTGCATCAGTTCATCGGAATTGGTTATGTTTGTGGTTTCGATATCGTCCGCCATTTGACGGAATGAGTTACGTGATTCTTGAGGGTACAACTTCAACCCTTCTAGGGTAGGACGGAAGATATCATCCACAGCGTCACTGATACCATCTATTGGTGACGGCTTTATGGGTGAGGCCATGCGGGATTTGAGAACCTCAGATCGGATTACCATTTCCGATTCTTTACTACTACCAATAGCAATCACATCATCTACATGAACCAATACATTGTCTATGGTAGGTGATACCTTCTCTTTAAGGATATTACCATAAGCATCTGTAAATGGTGCATCTGATACAATCCAAGTATCTTCAAATACCTGTGCAATATTTTTATCACTGGTTACATTGACAAACTCACGCTCTAAGGGGTCAAATTCACGAGCTACTCCTCTACCACGGAAAATGCTGATATATCCAGATGGATACTCTTCCATCAATGCGGCGTGTAGTGCTACCCTATATTCTGGGTTGGTAGATGCCACTTTACCAACATTCTGTAGTGCGGTGTTATTACCACCAATAATCCACTCACCCATTTCATCCATCAGCGTGGCATTAGGCTTATTAGATGCAGCGTTTGGTACTGAAATAGATTTTGCTATCGTATCGTGAGTAGTATAAAAGGCATCAATAGCTTCCCTATCTACCATTAATTGTCCCTCTACCAAACGCTCTCCTATACCATGAGATTGCTCCAACTCCACATCAATCTTACGAAATATCTTACCATCAGCCAAATACTGTTCTGCCAAAGCCCGGGATTTAGGGGATAACATATCCGCATTTTTGATTATCTTTTCCGCTTCAGCATTCATGAGGGAGCCATCAGTTAGTCTGGTCTTCATGGCAGATAAGGCATCAGAACCGGCAATCCATCTGGTATACATCTCCTGCTTCAATTCGTGGGATGATAAACCCAACGATTTCTTAGGTATTTTAGGTACAGCATTGATGTCCTTCTTTATCTGGTTAAATACTGCATCTCCTAACTTATCCGGCATCATGGTAGCCATATGTTGGTTCATTTTTTCCACCACATAATTACGCTTGATACCATTGCTGATAACATCGGAAGCACCGACTGTAAATTTTCTCCATATGTTCGGTACCAAACTGTATGCTCCGGATGGTCTCATAGCAGGCGCACCGAAAATGCCGTACACGTCACCAGCATTTTTTGTTGCCAGACTTACATCACCCATTAGGTCTTTGGTAGCTACGCCATAGGTTTCCCAACTTTTGAATCCTGGACGTACACCTTCTATTGCTGTAACTGCAATACCCTCGAAAGCATTCCACGGCATGTAGGATAAGCTAGCAAGGTTGGCTTCAGCAAATGGTCTAACAAGCCAACGGTCAAATGCTAGCCTATAACGATTATTGGTAATGGCATCTACCTTTCTACCAATGCCAAGCATTATTCCTTCTAGTGTTTTACCTTCAGCATATTTACCTGCGACTTTGCTGGCAATTACCGCCCGTTGTTTGGTAACCATGTAGTCAATCATACTACTGAATGGGGTTATGTTGGAATTTTTACCTATATTGATGACGGTCTCTATATCCGTTGACAGCTTCTTACGTACTGCAGGTATTTCCTTCTCCAGCTTGTTGAGATTCGACCTAGTTTTTGGTATCATCAGGGAATCTGCTAATCTGGAAGCACTCTCTTTGGCCGAAAATACCTTCATACCCTGTTGTGTGAGGACATCATTTACTTCAGGAACTACCTTGCCAGCAGTTTCTGGAGTTAGTTTACCTCCATACTGTGTACTCCATTTATATACCTGATCCGAGTCTAGCACCACATGATCTGCAAGGTAACGACCTAAATCCACAATTACGCTACCATCTAAATTGGGAGTATCTGCATAGGACTTAGCGGCAACTCTCAATGTCTGTGCTAAATCAGTACTGGTCATCTCATGTAAAGCCTTGCCTGTAACCTGACCCACCGCAACTGGGATGGTTGCATTGAATTCCTGCATATGACGGCCAACTAACTGCATGGGAGTTTTCCAAATATCGGAAGCAAATGACTTTTTAGCTAGGTCAAATGGTATATCCGTAGCAATCCATAACCCTTTATTCAAGGAAATCAAACTAGTACCGAAGGTCTTTAATCCTACCTTAGTCAGCACCTTGCCTGGTATGGTTAATCCAACACCTGGTATAAAATTGATTGGATCAGTTATCAATTCAATGGGTAATTTGTAATACCAAGCTATGTCCCACTCATCAAACGCTTCACCGTAGGAACTCCAGACATTTTTGTTTTCACCGTAGAATTTTTGGTTGAATTTTTCTTCAATTCCCTGGGTACCTGGTAACAACTGTGCTATATACATGGAAGCAATACCTGCCAGTGGTTGTGATACGTTCCGCATGTATGGAGCAAGGAAGTTAGCAAAACTCTGTAGAGGAGATTGCACGGTAAAGAATACTCTATCCCAAGTAGATTGACTCGGCTGCTCCCACTCAATGATTTTATTCCGTGCATCCTTGATCAACTGTCTCTGCTCTAGGTCCGCTTTGACTATGACATCCATTGCCATGTCGATATCAAACTTAGCCTGTATAGATTCTGGAGGCAAATCCATCAATGGCAGGTAAGCAAACATTTCCTCCTCAGTCATACCTTCCGGCAAGCTAGGTTTCGGTGCGGCAAGACTCTGCAGTATGGCCTGGACAGTTAACCTCTGTACTGTGTTGGGCGGAATCTCCTTTACCGGATCGACAAAGAACTTACGCATTGCTGATTCTTTTTCCGGGTCTAGCTCCAGCCAATCCGTTGCAACATCACCAAACACATTCTTTACTTCATTTATATCCTCCGCAGTCATACCTTCAGGAGTTCCAAATAATCCCACATAATCTTCGTAGGACTGTATTTCTCCCTCAAGTAACATACCAGGAGCCAGATTATACAGATTTAGGAACCAGTTAGCTTTGTTGTTGTTATCAAAACGCTTCAGTGTTGCCGCCTGTACCGCCTTGGACTGTTCACTGCCAGGATCAGTTATACCGGAAATATCCTTGAACGCATCTATTACGTAACTACCTACAGGAGTGACAACCCCTTTAACCAAGCCAGACATGAAGGACTGGCCCTTCTTTTTTGGTATGTCTAACTCCTGTTCTGGAGGTTGGTATTGATCTGTCCACCACTTTTTACGGTCGGCATATTTATCCGGCAAGACTGTCTTATCTGGAATCTCAGGCACTACGGGTTCTTCTATGTCAGGGACCGTTGTTTTCGGAATTGTTGGTAACATCTTGATAGCCATTATTCAATCCCCCCACTCAATTCTTTTGGTATCGGGGCATTCGCTGCACCGGGTTTAGCCTGTGCGGTACTACTAGCTACCACATCCAGTTCTGCTTCCAATGATTTAGCCAATTTTTCATACAACTCCGCTTGGCTAACATCCTCCAGTTGCCTGAGAATTCTGGCCTGTTCCCTATACGCGATGATGTTGTCTACCAGTATAGCCTTGGGATTCATCAAAGCATCTTCGGCGCGAACATCTGCCATGGACTTCTTGGGGTCTAGGATTTCTGGGAATAATTTCTCTTGGATCCAGGCAACTGGCAGTCTGAAATTAGGATTCATCATTCTAGCCACAGTGGCCTTTTGTACTAGGTGACCGGGAATTTCCAAATCCGCGTCCACCTCAAACCGCATTTCATTTAGGTCTGGTCTAACCTCTGGACTCTTAAACCTATGTGGAGCAAACCCATTCTTGAAGATCATGTCCTGCCAGAAATTATTGATGTCAGTACGTACTCCAATGACTGCATCTTTGTACGGAGTCAGTACTTGCATGGCAGAACTGGCGATATTAGCCATGGTTAGGTAACTTATCTGTTGCTGGATTAGGCCAAATAATGAGGCTGGGAATAGACCTCTTTGTAATTCATCCCGATAGACCATCAGGGCGTTGGTAATTTCAATGGGAATGGATACACCACTCAGTGAACGAACATCCTCGCCAGGTGAACCATGTAGGACTGAACCCCACCTATTCATCAACTCATCCGTGGCTATGGGTGTATCTCCAGTAGATAACTCAAGCCAGTGTGGTTGTGCGGCAGTTCGGGCAGCCTGCTGCATGAAGGATCTCATTTTATTATATTGTAAGGTTAAGTCCTCATTCGTGGCAACGATGGACTCACCATAGTGTTCTTGCCACTTATTACCTTTCATAATACTGCCCATGTCAGGGAGACCACCAACCGCACTGCTGAATATGGGAAGTCTACCCACCTTATTTACTGCCATATCTTTGACTGGATTCTTGACAAATAGGTTATCCGCAACAATGGCATTTACAATATCACCATCAAGGTCATAGCCCCAGTAGTCATAGAAGGTAACATCGACGGTAAAGGCTCGTGGTACCTTATCTTGCCAATTCATCTGCTTAATTTTTTTATTGGCCGCACTGGCTGGTAATGTATATATCCGTGCGTGTTCTACCAGACCATCAGGTCCAAAAGCTGGGAAGCAGTCATAAGGAGACCAGACCTCAGCCCAGACTTCCTTCTCATCAACCATGGCGAAGACAGAATACCAACCCAGGGAGAGCATCCATCCAACGAGTTCACCCATCCAGGATTGACGGCCAATGCTTCGATATCGGCGCTCTTGATCCTTCCAGCGGATGGCCATATACCTTTCCATATAGGCCGTTGCTGGCATGTATTCAGGAGATAAGTCATCATTTGAGATTTTATCGGCAATGACCATCGACGTGAGTAAATGCTTAGCCAGATTATACCCAGTCTTTGGGTCATTGGAAACAACGGATTCCATGCCTTCCTGTGCGAGTTTATCCTCCAACAGCAGGATGCTGAACCAATCCTCAAACTTCTTCTTGCGGGTAGTCCAGCAGTCCCTGAGGTAGGTACACTTATTGATTATTTCAGATGGGTACATAATAACCTCCATTAGTTATAGGAGCAAAATTTATCGCCGCCTCCTCTGCTTGTCTCTGTTACCCCAATCCTTTTTATACCCCGTGTGACCTTGTAAACCACGCTTAACGGGATTTGGGTTAAATACTGATAAGCCAATAGCCAAGGTATCATGAACGTCATCCGTGCCCACAATCTCGACTTTGCCGTTGGAATATCGGAAATTTCGCAGCTGCCTGACTAATTCAATATCATGGCATATTAGACTCGGTAAGTGTTTCCTGACCTGACCGAGCATATATTCCTTAGTACCACTTTTACCGCTGCTGGTATACCATCCCGGCATCATTGTAGGCATACCATTAATCAAATCCTCTCTGAAGTATATGGGACGGCGATTCTTAGCCAAGACAGTGAATGCCAGCCCATGACCATTGGCTTCCCAGACTAGCATTGCACGGTTGTAGTAATCGGATAATTTACACGCCTTTGAATATTCATCCTCGGTGCTGTACCATCCACAGTCTCGGGCACACCAAATTGGGATTGTGTTACCCAAGGCATCCTTCTCAAAGGTTAACACGCTGATGGCACTTTGGGTAATCTTAGCCTGACTGGGATCAACCACCACTAAATACTGTTTTCCCTCTTTTGGCAAGTACCAGATGTTAGCATTACCAACTTTATGCGGTGCATCGTAACAGGTTTTGGCAAGCTTTTCAATCCACTCCGTTTCATAGTACATATCGCCGGTAGTCAGGAAACAGGACAGATCATCTTCAGGAAATTCTTGTGGGAACAGTGTTCTAGATTCTCCCTTCCTCCTGAGACTGTCCATGACCTTCATCATGTACCTGCGCCAACGAATTTGTGCCCAGGTCAGGTCATGATTAGTCATGAGTGTTTCTTCATCTAGGGTTAGTTTGAATTCTTCTCTATCAGTTTCAGGAATCATCCTGATGCGGGCATCACCGGGATATACCGCATATTCAAGATGTAACCACCATGGATAGAAATGCGCGGTAAATATAGAATTACCACCTTTTGCAGCAACGTACCAATCGTGGAAGTCGTTCTCCTCTCCATTAGGTGTTGAGAAGGAATCGACAGTACCACCAGGAGGAACACGCGCCATAGCAGGAGCGACAATGTTCTCCGATGCCTGCGGTACATAAAAGGCATGCTCATCCAGGAGCAGGTGGTGTATGACTTCGGCACGACCGGCAGTTTTACTCCTGGCTGAGGCAATGTAGATAGAGCTTTCACTTACACAGGTACCATTTACCATGAAACGAAAGGTTTTTTCGTAAGTCGAGTTCCTACATAATCCAATTGAGGTAAAGTAATTGTGATTATCCTCTACCTCTATGTTATATACATAATTGTAAATACGTTCAAACGTTAGAGCTGTCTCCTTAATACCAATTTTATATGGAACTAACCCACGACCAAAGCAATTATCCCACACATATTTTTGCCTACCACGATATTGTTCTGCTAGTTTATATTCCATACATCTTGGTATATATGGAGCAATTAGCGTAAAAAACTTATCCTGATTACCAGAACCTCGTGGATTTGGTATATTCAACATTATGTGATCACCATGAGGTACTATGTGTGATTCAATACCAAAATTATTCCTCAACACATCAATCAGTATCTCATGGAAAGTTTCCGTAAAACATTCAGTATGTATGTTGACTGTTCTACCATAACTACCATCATCACAGTACCAAATTGCTAATCCTCGCACATCTAAATCCATTACCGAATAGGTATCAAATAATGGCGATGCTCCCAACCTAAATGTATGGAATGGATTTTCGGACGAGAAACCTCCGCGATCCCAAGTAGTTTTTATATCGGAAGAAAACTCCTGTACCATATCATACTTGAATTTAATGTAATCCCAGACAGATTGACCAAAACAAATTCCACCATGTCCATCGTGGTACCCGTCACCCAACATTGTACCCAAGATCATCTGCTTTTGGTCTTCATTGGGCATAAATCCATTATGATACGTAATATCCCCTAACGATGATTCTTTGGCAGTTTTCCAACCATCATCAGTCCATATGGGATGATTACCTGTCATCATGTGAGAAAATTTGAACCCAGACCCAAGGTTAATCCATGAATGACTACTAGGATATTTATACCACCTACTTATGGATTTGGATTCTATTTTGCCATTATCCATATTATGGGATAATACCTTAACCTGTTCCCGCTTATTAACTATTTGACCTATCTGCCTAAATGTACCATCAGCCAATTGTATCTTAGCATGATATGGCAAACAACTGTGATGAATTTCCGGAAAGCCTGGAATCCTCAAGGTCTCCAGGTGGTTGTAGAAAAAGTTGACTTTATTTAATAACCGCTCGGTAATGAAATCCTCATATGCCACAAGTACAGTGTTAGTACCAGGAGTAGTGAGGGTATTGACTAACCTTTTGGCAATGCGTTCGGTACTGAACCCCACAGAACTGGGCTTAACCCAAATGTCCATGCCAGTTTCGGTAGCATCTGCATCAGCCTGTATGGGGTTATACCTGAATGGAACCCTTTGTCGTTGCTTATTCTCTACCACGAGAAGCGTTTCAATGAACTTTCTCTCATTGTTGATTAGTTCCTTAAACGCCTCTTTAGTAGTCATCCTATTTTCCTCTTATACTTGGTGCCGCGACGACCAGTACGTGCTAGGCTGGCTTTCAGTATATTTTTGCGACCAGCAACCTTCTGCTTATTCGACGCTTTAACTCCTCTGGCCATGTTGCTCCTGAACAATGGTGATTTGTTCCCGCCTAACTTCCAGCGTCAGTTTGGTGAAGTCAAATGGCGCATCAACGGTGCCACCACTCAATAGCTGTTTGACCACAGCCAAACTCTGTGGTGTATAGTGTTGCCGAATCTTGGCGAGATAGTTCATTTCCGACAATGTCAACGGTTCATTGGTAGCATCCTTGTACAGGACTTGGAAATCCTTTTCCATGATGAGGCGAAAGTTCCGCGTAAACTGCATGTCCAGAAATTCATTGGACATGGTTTTCCGCAGGTTAGTTAGTCCTGTACCGTCTAATTCCAAAAACTGTGGGTCAGACTGACGCCAACGTGTAACCTGTTTATGGGAAACATTTGCCAGCTTCTCACTCTCTCTGCTGGTAAAGTTTGAAATCCTATAACTGAGGTACAATGCCTTCTTGTGGCTCATCTCATCGCCGTCAAAGGCAGGTATCGCAGCCGCTATAATATTGATGGCATCTACTGCATTACTCATGTATGTCCTCCTCTCTGTCTATTATACTACATTGGTGTGTAACTGTCAATATAACCACACATAGATAATACACACACAGCACCAATGTATTATATCACCTAATACTTGACATATAATTACCAATATGCTATAATATAATCACGATGTGGAAACAATGTTGTCCGGATATAAACAATGATATAATGAAAATGGGCGCCACTCTAAGCCTCAAATTAAATTGCACGGTACGGTACCCAGCATTTGACAAAAACATGTTTGAGTGCAAGTGTGGAGTAACATTCCCAACATTCATGGTTCGTGGAGAAAATTGGCCCGCCATAATTCAGAGGCATAATGAGTGTAGGGATCATCTAAGAGGTAGAACACCGTAACAGTTCAGGAGTATAACATGATACCTCAAGTCCTAATGTGTTGGGCACCAAAATCCGCAGAGTGTAAGTTCTGCACCGAAACTATAATTACTAATACTCCAGAAGTGGTGGTAATCTTCACCAGCGATAAGCATACCACGAAGAAATATTATCACCCAACATGCTGGATTCAGAGTGGATTAAATAACCTACAAGCTAAACCATATATACCAGAATCGCGGAAGGTAGTATTAACCCTTAAACAGAAGGAGGATCGAAATACAATACTAAGACGTTATGCATCATTGAGGCAGAGACAACGAAAATTATCCAAAGCCGGGTTACACTATGAAATCCTGTATGCTAATATAGAGGCACAGATTGCCCAGTTAATGCTGGATGTACTACCACTGGGCGGAGTACCTAAAAAGTGGGCAAATAATGGGTAAACAAGCTAAACCACTTAAATCCTGGGAATGTTTAGAATCCCCAACCAACGCACATCATTGGGTAGAGACCAAAGTGGCAGGAGAGTTTACATGTAAATACTGTGAGGAGACTAGAACCTTTGTCACAGACTTTAATGCTGCACAGATAAAGAGTAATAAAATACATTGGAGGAAAACACATGGATGAACATAATATACTACCAGACCTAAAACAATTCCCCATGGATTTCAAGGTATGCCCTGTATGCGGAGAATCGCAGCGTATGGCAGACTCAGTGCTGCAGGATTTGAAGGACCAAAACAAGGCACGGAAAGAATTACAGGCATTTTTATTCCAGCATCTCGGCATGATACACGATCCGGCCAAGACCACACTAACAGTGCCTGTGATTGCCACATTTTTCGACGCCTGTGTAAATTGCGGTACCGTGTACTGTGTCCACGCGGAAGTGAGGCAGGGAACGCCGAAATCAAGTATACACCCTCCATCCTCTGGCCTCATTCGCGGCAATTAGTGCTATCCTCCACTCTCCTCCACTCTCCTCCACCCATTGCAGGTTCGACTCCTGATAAATGGTGTGGAAAAATAAAATCTGTTAGTAACCCTAGAAATAATCTCTCCTATCTCATAATAGTGACACCTGTACCCTAGCCCCATACTTCGGCAGTAGGCAGACTACCAACTGGACACCGTGCGACTACAGACACGCCCTTGGGATTCTACCCGCACCGATCGGAAGCGGGATGAGGCTATAACCCCACTGAGGCACAGGACGCAGGATTCATTTACTCAATATTTACCGAATGTTTACTATTTATATACTATACAACTGCCTTGCAATCTGCTATACTGTAGGTGAGTCAAAAAACGCACTCAGCGCACCTTAACAACTAAATCGCCTATCTAGTTGACAGTGTATTTACCAAATGCTACAATAGAGTACAGCTAGATGTATACTGATCCGTAAGGCAGTCAAAACTCTAGCACAGGAATATCATGGCAGAAGTAAAAACACTGGATCAAATCAAGACAGAGTTAGCACTAGCAATCGCGAGCGGCAACGACGCCGACGTGATGCGGCTGTCCCGGGCTATCATGCAGTATGCTCAGGACATCAAGAAGTCCGAGGCTGACAAGCTGAAACAGGAAGCAGAACAGTTGGCTGGAAAGCGTGAAGCACTGGAAGTCAAAATCCACAAGGCACTCGCAAACGCTGTCGCTAAGTTCACTGACGAATTGCTGGCTGTCAAATCCAAAGGATTCAGCATTGTTGTTGATCACATGGAAAACGACAAGGGACAACTTGATGCAGCCGGAGAAGTCAAAGTCATTGGCGCTTGCAAGCTCACAGTGCCGACAATCAAAGCCGCCAAGGTAAGCACAGGAACAGGCGGAGGAACTGGAGTCACAGTTGAAAGCCAGACTGGATTCAAGCGTGCCGAACTGATCGAGAAGTATGCCACTGCTGAAGAGAAAGCATCACTCGAAACTGCCAAGTCTACCGCGGAAGCTGAAGGCAAGAACGTGAACTCGATCACGTGGGCTGCGGGGAAGCCAATCATAAAGCGCATACTGGCCGAGCATCCTGAGCTTATTCGTAAGTAATCGCACACTGTCAACTAGAGGAGAGGCGGAGTTGTCACAGACTCCGCCTTTTCATGTCCAAGGAGAGGACATGGTATGAACATTGCAAAGACATGGGAGGACAATGAATGTGTTTGGGTGAATGTGTAAGTGTATCCCCGAAATGCCCTGCTATTGACAATTTCAATAGTTGTGTGTTATACTATGGTATAACATGATTTGGGAGGTAATATCATGGCAAATACCAAATTGGATAGGTTACTAGTACGGAAGTGTATCACACCTGGCTGCTATAACTACAGACATCCTGGGTATTCACTGTGCATTGCCTGTCTCCAAAGTAAGGCAGTGCGTATGCCTGATGAGGATGTGGAATACATCAAGAAGCACGGCAAATGAAGTACTACAATTAGTGGAGGTAAATTGTGAATAGAGCAACGATAATTTATACAAGTGGGGTTGTTACAGAATTGGATCACAAACCGTCACTGATAGAGGCTCAGGCAATAATCGGCGGTTACATTACGGCGATATATGTCACCGACAAAATAGGCAAGGTAATCACACTAATCATGGATGAGGAAGGTATCAACAAAAATAGCCCAGTCAATGCCAAAGTATCGGAGTTATATAATCTGCCGAAGTATATACCACAAGTAGTAGGCAGAGTCATTGCGCTGGAGGGCTGGCGCTCAGTAAGATGAGGATCATATGACACGATCAGGGAGGCAAAGAAATGCTGACTGGAGTACACAGCCTTCCGGCGTACATTACGTTGACATATCTCGGTGCCGTGCAATGGATAAGATCACACGTATGGACAGTGCCAAGACTATGTTGTATTTCCTATCCAATGCCCAAACATGGCGTGGTGAGACAGCCCGGCGAGTAAAGAAGGAATTGAACCAAACGCTGAAGGAGGTGTGATGGAAGCATTGAGAATATTATTCATTTCAGTGGGTATGGTGTGTGGTCTAGGCTTGATCTACTATGTGAGAATTTCACTTGATTAAGGAGGAATCATGACACAGAATATTCCAAGTATTGCCAATGCCAAGGATTATATACATAAACTATGTTTGACACCATACCAGGAACAAAGGATGATGGACAAAATAGAGGCTATCTACCGTAACGGCATACAGGTCGGTAAACATCAAGTATATTCAATGATAGGAGAACTTGTATTAAATAATAAAGAGTCCACATTGAAAATACACATTGAACAGTGAGATGTACATGCAGTCGACGCATGAATTAAGGCTCAAGAACTGTATACAAGGTTACCGCGAAGGGGCAGTTCAATCCCCAATTGAAGCCGAGACCAGCAACTAATGGCGCCACATAAGGAGGAGTAATGAATTCGTCAGATGGCATAACCAAATCCCTAGATACCTTAGCCACAGCCATATTTGGTCGATCACGCACGGCGTCCATCACAGCCAATATCTACGTGTCATGTGGACAGCCTGCGAATTCAAAGATGCCCTAAGCAGGAAGGAATACACAATATCGGGCATGTACCAAGCCTGTCAGGATTCCATATTTGACTAGACTTTAGGAGGTAAATCATGCGACCATCACAGTTGACCTGGTTGATGCCACCAAACCGTAAGCAACTGCGACGTATCAGTGACATGAAGGATGGCCTCGTTCGTGATGGTATACCATTCAGTGCACCACATGAACCGAGCAATCGGAAAGAGGCAAGAGACCTAATCTATAAATTGCGGATGATAAGGAGATCACAATGAAAATGCTGTCAGAATTCTTAAACGATCCACAACCAAATAACTCTAATTTAGACAAGGTCATTGAACGCAAAATGAAGGAAGATTACATACCTAACATTGAACCAGTCGATGCGGAGTTAACCTCTCACCTGGAGTGGGTACTATCCGAGTGTGAGGATATGGCTCACTACACGTATGGCATGTCATTCTACAATCTACCTCACAGTGAACAGGAGTTAGTATATGCCGAACTATACAACTGTCATTTGGTAAAATTCCACGGGGTCCAGGCATGACCCAAATCCGATAATTATTTTAGCGCCTTGTCATGTACTACCACTATTGGAGGTAACATATTGTGAAGTGTCCAACCTGTGGGAAGATTTCCACCGACCTAAGAACTAGATCAGCACACAATCTACCCTGTACCTGGTGGCATATTTACTCCAGACGCCATAGGGTATATAGGCTACCAGAAATAAGGAGGTAATCATGCAAGTACAAATTACCCGCGACGGTAACCAATGGCGGGCATTATACGGCCGACAACACATCGCTGGCTTCGGTGATACAATACTCCAAGCTCTAGCCGATCTCGACCAGAACTTTAACACCTACCTAAAACAAACTCAGGATGGAGGTTGTACTTCCACCATCTGTGCACGATGTAGTAAACCAGTATTTGAATCCTGCCGTGATTGGCACTGTATATACGAACGCTGTGAGGCATTAGGCTATGCGTGGTAGATTTTCAGACGAGCAAAGACAACAAACGGCACAACGACGCGCCAATATCCTATACGCAATACAACATCAACCTGGCATAACTGTGCACGAACTAGAGCGAATTATACCACGTACCAATACTCTAATCTCTGGAGATATACAGTACCTACTTAAGTGTGGAGTTATCACGTTTAAATCCAGGCGTATAAATAATGATTTTGTTAGTAGCTACTGCAGCACGTATTGGCCAGTTGAGGAGTGATATAATTCATGCTAAAGTCAGCTATAGCATATATTTTTATATCACCTTCACCTTTCAGGAGTTAACATGAATGACTTAATCAATCAATTATCCCAACTAACCAAAATATCCGAGGAAGTTCAGAAAATAATGGCTGACTTCAACTCCAAACACGCACCAACACAGGCGGCAATACACCACCGAGAACATCAAAGGGAATATTACCACCGACATAAATATGATATGCCAACCATGTTAAGGCATATACAAAATAAACAAACTCGGCATGATATAACCACACAAAAAGGAGAATTTATATATTCACCAAATGTTCCAGAATACATGCGACAAAGTAATTTTGCTATTGGTAAGTTTGGCATATTTAGAGTTAAAGAGTATCTAACCAGTTTCGGCTGTGTTGTAACTGATGTGGAGAATGAGTCGCCATTTAACCTATTAGTCACTATGGATGGGATATCTTACATTCTGGATGTGAAAGTACAAACTGGTACGGTATACTTCTATATATCCAATGATACATTATTCCAATACAAGCAATACATAACCTCAGCAATAAAGAATGTGGTATTTATCCGAAATAATAAATTTTATCCCATAGAATTAAACACATTCTTACAGCTGGGGGTTGTTCTGCCTGATACTAATGATTTGTATATCAATGCGCGGAATATAGATGGGTATATAATAAATACTACATAAGTATATATAGCTAACTTTAGCTTAAAAATATATCACTTTATATTGGAGGTAACATGATCGAAGAACCAATCATTATTAGGAAAATCGAACCTATCTATGTAGAGGAGGATTTACCATACTGCTATGAGCACGATGGTAGAACTGTGTACATATTCGGTCTGCACAATGGTGAACCTGGTGAGAGGGAGATATACCACCGCAAAATATACTACCTTAACAACGGTAAAAGCCACCTAGCTATGGCAAAACCTTGCCCATGTTGTGGTGGCCTTAACACTGACTATATACGGAGTGATTCCACCCCATGGTATATCTGTTACTCCTGTGAGATTGCGTTCACACCTGAAATCTTCTACGATCTGAGTGAGTGTGAGGAATAGTGAAAAAATTAAACCTTCGCGACAAAGTAATGTCTGAAATGGGTGTCATCACCTACAAAGAGCAGCATAAGCAAAAAAAGCTCAGACCTAAACCACATGTATCCCGGGTCAAGAAAACACCACTAATGAAATATGTTGAGCTAGTAGAGGGTGAATCCATCGAAGTCATCTTACTATCTGGCTCATTATCCAAAGTATCCGAACGCATTGGTGTTGATCCAAGTACCATAAGTAAGTGGATCAAGCGGTTCAAACTGCGCTATAGTAAGGATAATTTACCCAACTGCACAGGCTGTGCTAGGGTGGGATTAGCCTGTCAAACCGGTGTGTGCTATGTCCTAATTGAAATGGAACTCTATGACCTTCTTGAACTTAAGCGGAGGACGATGCTAAATGAATTTACAGAATAGATGTCCTGATTGTGGTAATTGGGCCAATTATATTGGTTTAATCTACATAGTTACAGATACCGGATATGTCAATAAGTTATTCCGTTGTGTGGATCGGAAGGTATTGTAGAGACAATGTTTAGTCCAGTATCCATACCGCGGGTAATATTAGATTGGGGATTAGCTCCTGGCTGTATTATAACCAACAATATTAAGGAATAAATAATGAATGAATTTCGTGGGTTAACTCCTGATGAACTGAGTGCTTGGACTCCACCACTTGTAGATAATATCATAGCCAATAACATATTACTGAATCAAGGTACCATGTGTATTTACGGGGCAGAGGGCCGATTCAAATCCATGCTAGCTTTGGACCTCATGTATCACATTGCATCCGGCAAAGATTGGTTTGATTATAAAACCACAGCTATGCCTACCTATTATTTCCAGTCTGAAATACCACAACACCCACTACAGACTAGGTCTGATAAATATAGAATTGGTAATAATATCAACGCCAGGAATTGTTGGTTAGCCACCGACCTATATGAGAAACTGGATACAGGTTGGGGAGCCACCATTATGGAGAAGGAGTTGGCACGGTGTCAGCCTAAGGTTCTGATAATCGACCCTATGTACAATTCCTTTGCGGCCAAACTTACCGATGAATCCGAGATAGATAAGTTACTTAACCGACTCAATATGTGGCGCAAGGCATACCACTGTGCCATTATCCTCATACACCATAACCGCAAGGAAGAACATGCCGAAGGGGCAGCATTCCACTACGGTACCGATGAACTATATGGTCACGGTAATATCAAGAAGTGGCTGGATACCATTATATACGTGGAAATGACCAACGCAGGGGATCCTATTGTAGACCTTAAACTCACATTCGAAAAAGTACGCCATGCTGAAAGTCTAATATACCCAATAGATATCCAAATTAACCGAAACAATTTGGTATTCACCCGCAAATACAGTAACACTGTGTTACAACCTGATGATTACCAATAGTTGACATGTAATATCCTAATGTGATATAATACTATATAATGAATCACAGTAGGGATACAAAATATAATACATGTAATGGAGGTTAGATGTACTAAAAAATATCCAGAAACCAGCGCAAAATAAATAGGAGGTTAATATGGCACAGGAAGTAACCAAGATACTATCACAGGAAGAAGTCCTATCCCAACTCAAGACCAGAGGATATGAGGAAGGATTCCAAAGAACACCGTTGCGAGATTTCTGGGGCGTATTGGAAGGTTATACCGGCGAAATGCGCTCAGGACAGAATGCACCGTATCTGGTGGTGATCTACACATTCAACAGTGTGGAGGTCATTGAATCCACAGAACCGTACACAATGCCCACTGCCCAACTTGAAATACCGCATTCGGCAAAGGCTAAAACCAAGATGGGATATTGGGGAGACTCCATCGATAAGATCATCAACGCCGGTGTGCCTCTTGACGTGCCACAGGATCAAGCCAAGAATCAGGACTACCTGCTCGGCAAAATGGGGCGCTACAAGCTAATGCCTGGTAACATGATCTGGAATACACAGGCCAGGGAGGAACGACCTGTTGAGTGTTGGAAATTGATCGAACTCAGAGAAGGCACTGGTCCCATTGCTGGTACACCAACAACACCTGGAGCTCAGGCTGAGAGTTCTATCTTGCTTGCCTTGAAGTTACTCGACGGTAAGACCGAGCAACAATGGCATCAGGAAGTGTTTGTCAACCCAATTGTAAAGGCAGATTCCGCCCTAGTCAACAACATCATAAGCAGGCAATTCCTAAAACCATTTGAACTGGCCGGTACCGTGACTAAGGATGCAAAGGGCATCTACACCGTCAAGATGTAGCGTGGCGCAAAGTAGACGCAAATCTCACGTAAAGGGTAGAGCGTGAGAGAAAAGATTTCTATCCGGTGAGTTTAACAGGGAACTCACCCAAATTAAAACCTGTGCAGGGTGACAATGGCAACAAGGTTAAGTTAACTAGTTGTTGCTCAAGTCCCTGCCAGCACTATGGGGCCTGGTGGGAATTCAGACAGAGTTAGTCGGGTGGACCTGACCAAATCAACTCTGCCTACCAGGCCCTGATTAAGTGGAATAGTGGAGGAAAAGGAATGAAACCAGGAACAACTCGTATAGCCATCATGGTAGTAAGTGTGTTTGTGTTGATACTTGCGGCAATCATAGGCAAGTTCGTGTGGAAAGCCGATGTAGATGCCAGCTACTATGCACTGGTTAGTACCATAGTAGGTGCTGTCATTGGTAATCTAGATAGGATATTTGACTTCTTCTTCGGGCAAGAAGAGCCAAAGGAATAGGGAAATATATGCGAATAAAAATCAATACTATGCACCAGGCATTTTCCAAACTACGTAAGACATTCCCAAATAGGGATGTATCTGTAGACCTGATCATGGAATCCTGGCATGCTGCTCCATACTACAGTGCATATTGTAGTAATGAGGACAAGAATGAGGACAAGCCAGCATACACTACCAATGCGTGTAAGGATTATTACACTGAGTTTGATGCCCCAATGAAAACGGTAGATTGGCTTATAGACCACATAAAGGAGGAAGAATGTCATTAACCTATTTCACCTGCCCAGATGGATCCAATGTAGAAATCAAACAGTGTTTAACCAAATGCAGACTCCAACGCTGCCAGACCATTCCATATCTGCACCTTGCCGCATCCGAACGTGAGTGGACTGGTGAGGGCAGCACAACCCAACTACTCAATGGTACGATGCAGTCCTTCCTCAAAATCACGATACCATATGCCATTGACCCGGATTCAATGGCCTTTGCTATTATCGGCACCAAGGCACACAAATCCCTGGAACTCAAGGCCAAAGAACTTGAGATAGTATCTGAGTTGTCCGCAACCGATGATGGACGCAATGCCGTCGACTTACTACAATATGAGGATGGACAGATATCTTTGATTGATACCAAAACCTGGGGATCATTCCGTGTAGCTAAGGCAATGGGCATCATTCAGACCGGGACTAAGCCTGATCCTTCAGGGGAAGTATACCAACGCTCTGGTAAGTGGGGAGCAGCTGGGTCACCGAAGCGTGTACCAGTATTTGCACGGGTAATATCAGAGGCTGAGAACTGGGAAGCTGAGATGCAGCTTAACCGCTACCGCATCATGATCGAGGATAAGGGTATACCAATCCACAACATGGCAATCCATGCCCTTGTCAGGGATGGTGGATTGATGACTGCCAAGCAAAGAGGTGTGTTGCGGAATACATATCTTATACCTGTGGCCAAACTTGAAGACGATATGGTACGGGACTATTTCGACGCCAAGCAAGAAGCATTGCAGTCTGCCATAAAGGCTGGTAAGTGGGATACTCCCTGCAATGATGTCGAGAGTTGGGAAGGCAACCGCTGCAAATCATTCTGTCCTGTGGCTCAGTTCTGCCCCAAAGGTATACTATTAGTAGGTCATGATTAGGAGGTAATTATGTTTTGCCCACTTCTTAAATGTGAATGTGTCTGCTAATAATCAGGAATATGAAGTGTGTTGCCTATTATATGATGCTTTATACTGAAGCATTTGATGGGCAGTAGAATAAAGGAATAGGATAAAGGAGACAATTATGATAGGATCAACACAAAAGGAAAAGAAAGCTGCTATAATATACTATGTAGAATTAGTACAGTTAAAACATGGTATAGGATTGAAGCGGACAGAAGTTAAGAATAGATATGGTAAACTTACCGAACCTATAATCACTGAGTTATATAAGGACTTAGATGATGGCACAGAAATATTTCTAGTTAAGGAATAAGATAATGATTTTCATACTATGGGGTGAGGACTAAGGTAGTAAGGTTATGTTAGATGAGTACATCACAAACCTAAAAAATGGTAGTAAGGGACAATATAAACGGAAAACTAGCCATGCTGAAGAGGAGGCATACAGGTGATATTCATAATTTGGGGGGAAGACAAGGCGTGTAAAAACACCTTGGCCTTAACTTTTCCTAGGCCATTAGTCGATCTTGAACTGGACATAGGAGGATTTCGCCGCTCATGCAGGAATTTGCCAGACCTTCCCATCAAGGATTGGTACACTGCCGGTGAGATAAAATTGGAGCAATACGTTATGCCATTTCAGATGACTGCCGAGGATATCAAGGCTGTGAGACCGACCAAACTCACATTGGGTATGAAGGAATTGTTCTACGAATTCACCGGATCATTTCTCAAACACCTGAATGATCCAAGTATTCAGACCATCATGATTGATACTGGTACCTTGCTCTACGATATTACTTGTCAAGGTTATCTACAGGAACTACAGGAGAAACAGTTACCACTCAATGCTCAAGGCCGTGATACGTGGGGTAAACCATTACGCACTCAATTACTACCCATTGAATACAGAGAGCCATATATCCGTATGCGTGGGTTTGCCTACCAAGCCAAGGCAAGAGGCAAACACTTAGTCGTGACACACCATGCCTCGGATGAATATGGCATGGTTAGAATCAAGGGTGAGCTAACTGAAGGTAAAACTGGTAAGCGTGTCATGCACGGATGGTCACAATGGGGTGATTCAGCAGATGTCATCGGCCATATTCGTTGGGATAAGGCTAAGTCCAAACCATACTTTGATGTGGAATTAGCCGAGGTCAAGGAACTTGAAGGTATGAGTATTGAGGAACCATCATTTACCAAAATAGATGGAATCATCAAGGCTATACGAGGTGAGTCGTGAGGATAAATAACGTCATTGTAGATATCAAACCCACACTCACAGGCAATGGTCTAGATGTGAAGATATATGGTGTCCCAAAATCCGCGCTGGATGAATTACAACGATATTATGGTAATGTGGATACCTTTATAGATGATGTTTATATTGAATTCTATACAAAGGTACAGATATACCAACTGAAAGGTGGTCAACCATCAAACAAGGAGGTAAATTGTGCTATTCAGTGACAGGATACGGATAGAAAATAACTTCACACAATATTGCCTGGAACATAGTATGACATTATCAGCAGGTAATTTCCTTGCATGGCTTGAATCCACACCAGACGGTAATCATATCATAATACAACTCCATGCAGAACTGCATAATGCTTAAACAAATGCCATAACTTTAGAACCTGCCAATTTGTTGCGGTAATTTTGATTTTGGATTTTATGAAATGAAAACCTGCCCAACATGTGGAAACCAATTCGAGCCAAATTGGAAGCAGCCAGATAGGCAAATATATTGTTCTGGTACTTGTGAAAAACAATCACCAA
>JBAZGB010000018.1:38244-41130 GCA_041653135.1 Eubacteriales bacterium
GTATGTTAGGACCAGCAGCCTTCAAACAGTTGATCCTAGATAGAGATAATCACCAGTGTCAGTATAGATTACCTAACGGTGATCTCTGCCGATCATCAAAGAACCTTGAACCACATCACATAGTAACCATAGCTAATGGCGGTACGGACTCAGTAACCAATTTAATCACGTGGTGCAGGAAATGCCACAGAGAATACCACGCAAAGATTAATCGCGGATTAAAAAATTCATCCTAAAGTAACCAAAGTTGATTTAGGCAGAAAAATGAGTCACTACATTCGTCAACAGACTGCGTTAGAGTCAAAAGATGCAAAATAACACAGACAAAACACAATCGAGTCAAGGGGACGAAGCTAGTGACAAATAGGAACATGTGAAGCTAAAATATGAGGAATAAGGAGTAGGAATGATATTCCGTGATGTATTTGAGCCTCAGACCATCCATGACCTAATAGCACAGACTATACCCGTGACTAAGGCCAATCTTAATCACGAATTGGGTATTGCAGATTATTACTGGTATTGTTGGGATGACCATCGTACTCAGGTTGAACGCAAACAAATTGATGAAATACTCTCCAACCTTGACGCTGTTGAGGAGTTACTTAGCAGGGAACTATCCAACGACGTGGAGGAGACAATACTCCTGATAGAAGGAGATTGTGAACCGATACCAGGAGTCAAATCTTTCACACAGTCTTGGAAACTAGGTAAGGGTGGCAAAATCATGGTACCAGGACACAAGTATGCCCTGAATTACAAACGGTTACAGGCATGGCTATTCCAACTTAGCCAGGCCGGTGTGGTTATTGTGAGGACTCCACACTATTTAGCCACTGCCTTTACATTGGTAGCCTTGTACGAAAGCTCACAGAGTGAGGAACATGGCACATTGAATAGGATTATCAAGGATAAAATACGCATCAAAGATGTGAATCCTCACATCATTACCTTAATGGGTATCAGGAATGGTGGTGTGGGAGAAGAAATTGCTACCGCACTAATCAACCGTTATGGTACAGCATGTTATACATTATCCCGTGATTTGGATGAACTTGCTGATACCATGATTGGAGATAAGCGTTTGGGGATTATCCGAGCCAAGAAATTACTCAAGGCATTTGGGAGGCAAGTATGAAAGTTACAATTGAGTTAAAGGCAGGATCAACTTATCATGAACCATATCAGCAAGACATTATGAGAAATATTGAGGCCATTGACCGAGCAATACAGGGAAAACCATTAGCTTGTGATATGGGTTTACTAATTGACACAAAATCAATTCTGGAGTGTATAAAGAAACAATTACCAGTATTTGAGAGGCAGGTATGATAACCCTAGAGGATTGTGGTAAAACCATCACAATATCAATTCCCACAGCATCATATGAGAGACAGCAATTCGCCGATGTTCTAGTAACTATGGTGATCAAAACTCCGACCGGAACATTGGCAATATTCAAATCATCGGATTATGACAAGCATGATGCTATACAGCTATTTATGGAGGCTTACCGATGAAGGAATTTGCACCTGAGCTAGAGCGTAATGATGAAGGCTGGATTATCCTTCCACGTGATGTTGAGGTTCGTAAGAGGTCATTTTTTCCTGAGGCGTGTATGGCACATCCAGCCAAAATGAACATGTACATGCAAGAGGCTATCATCGAATATGTGGCAGAACCTGGTGAAACCATACTCGATCCTTTCGGTGGGACAGGCACCCTAATGATCGCGGCAATTATGGATATCCGTGTCATACTCCTAGAAATTGAAGATGGTTACCACAAACTACAGCAGGAGGGTAGAGCAAACTTGGACAAGATGTTTCCCGGTAAAGGTGAGCTAATCACCCTACTGCATGGAGATAATCGATTCCTACTACCAATACCCTGCGACCATGTTAGTACGAGTCCACCGTACCAACAGGCTATGAATATTTCCAAAGTGAGGACAAAGCGAGAGGATGCACCGGATGAATGGTTGGTTGACATGGACAAACAAATGCTGGAGTATAGTAAGTCACCAAGGAATATATCTAAACTCAATTCATTCCTGTACACCAGGGCCGTGGAGAAAATCTACACACTGTGTTATCAATCCATTCGGCCAGGTGGGACAATCACAATCAACACTAAGGATCGAATAGATAATGGTCAGCGCGTGTCATTAAGTGGTTGGGTTCAGCGTGTGATGAAGCAGTTGGGAGCAGAGCAGGTTGGCTGGTTCAAGTGGCTATCCATGGGATCAGGATTTACCAATATCGCCAGGAGTCAGGGAAAGAATGTGGTATCGGATGAAGACGTCATGTGTTTTAGGAAACCACGCTGATAGTCTTGATTGCCCATGGTATTCTTGTATGAGGATAAGGAGCCGCATGTACTTTGAACATGATGAAATAGATGGATTTTATTACTTAGGTGAAGAGCCTCTGACTGATACCACCTACTCCGACTGGCTGTGTTCTGATCCTAGACTCGTGGCTATAGATACTGAGACTATATCCAAGACTGAACGTATTGCGGTGGGATTATCTCTGTGTACTTCACCGACCTGTGCATTCTATTTTCCCCTATTCCCCAAACAATCTCAGGCTGTACCTTGGCAACTACTGCGTGATCCTGATATTGTCAATGTTTACCATAATGGTCTGTTCGATTTGGAATCATTGTCAGAGTATGCCGTGAAACAGGTAATACAAGATACCAATGTCATGGGTAGATTACTATGCCATGCATCCAGTTCATTGTTGGACTTATCTACTCAATACCGCATAGCCTGTCCAAGTACCCCAGAACTCCTAGCTGAATACAAGGTCAAGTCAATGCTGGATATCCCCGAGATTGTGGTAGCCCGCCACTGTATGTTACATAGCATGGCTACATTGA
>JBAZGB010000019.1:0-23495 GCA_041653135.1 Eubacteriales bacterium
TTGAAACAGTTATGCCGGAGGAACTCCTTCCTGAAGATTTTCCGGACAATGAAGCGGGAAATGAAGATTTAACAGTTTAAAAGATCATAAACGCGAATATTTACGGGCCCGGATTCCATACCCATACGGACGATATTTATGATGGATGATCTAAAAAGTGAGGCGCCTTTTTGCACGCTGCCTGAATTGATCGATGCCTTTAATGGGGCGCTGGCGGAAGAAATGGCATACCTGCGCAATGAGGGAGGCCGCCCCCTGGTAGTCCTGGACGGAGTTCTGGTTTGCCGGGAACAGGAAGGGTTTCTTTATGCTTTCGACCTGGAGGTGGAGTCCTTTCTCCCGGACGGCACACCGGTGCGCCTGCGCTGCGGCTCCCGCGAAACAGGGGGAGAAGTTGTGACCGTGCGCGGCCCGGAGTTGACTCTGGCGCTCCACGAGGATATGGGTGAACTTATAGAAAGGGCTGAAGTATTCTGCGAACCCTGGTTTTTGCTGGCCGCCCTGCAGGAGCGACTGAGCGAAACACCGGGGAGGAATTTGCAAATGGCCCTGGCCGTGCTGGAGAAAGCCCAAAAACGGCGGCGGTGTTATATTTCGCCATCCGGCGCCGCCGGCGCCCAGGAAGAAGCAATCCGCCTGGCCGGGGAAAGAGAAATCACCTTTATCTGGGGGCCGCCCGGTACCGGCAAGACCGAAACCCTGGCCCAAATTGCAAAGCGCTTTTTCGAACAGGGCAGCCGCGTATTGATCCTGTCCCATGCCAATGTGGCTGTGGATGGCGCAGTGCTCAGGGCTGCGAACCGGATCGGAGCTCCTTTTTCTTCTGGCATGGTAGCCCGTTACGGCTGGGCCAGGCTGCCACAATTGCTGCAAAGCGGCCTGCTGGCCTCCAACCTGGCTGCTGCTGGCTGTCCGGAAATATGGGAGTCGCTCAGGGGACTGGAGAACGAGCGCGGCGAACTGCTGGCCGGTTTGCGCGCCGGCGGCGCCCGGGGAGAACGCCTGACCGGAGTGGAGCGGGCCTTGCGAAACCTCAGGGAGAACCTTAAAGAAGCAGCGGCGCGAGTTTGCCGGGCAGCGCGTGTAGTTGGCTGCACGTTGTCCACTGCGGCCACTGATCCGGTTATTTACAACGACCACTACGACGTCGTGCTGCTGGATGAGGCTAGCATGGCCTATATCCCCCAGGTGTTTTTCGCCGCCTCCCTGGCAGGCAGTAAGCTGGTTGTGAGCGGCGACTTCCGCCAGTTGGCTCCGATAGCTCTGGCCGGGACTCCGGGGGTGGAACGATGGCTGAAGCGCGACATCTTTGAGGAAACCGGGATCACGGCCTCTTTTGAAAAAGGGCAAGCGCCGGATATTGCCGTGCTGCGTCTGCAGCGAAGGATGCATCCGGCCATTGCCGGGTTTGTGAACGACTATGTCTATGGGGGTTTTCTTTATAATGCTCCCGAAACGTACGAACGCGCCGCTCTGGCCGCTGCCAGACCGTGTGCGGAAGCAGCGCTGACGCTGGTGGATCTTGGTGATTTGCCTGCTTTCTGCTACCGGCATGGTTCTTCCCGCTTCAACCCCTTGTCAGCTTTCCTGGCCTTGACACTGGCCAGGCAGATCAGAATGGGCGGTCTTACGGTGGGTCTGCTAACGCCCTACGCCGCCCAGGCCAGGCTGCTTAACGCGTTGACGGCAGGATTTTTAGGCAGCGCCGGAGCCCGTAGTGAAGCTGCCGGCATGGTGGCCGCCACAGTCCATCGCTTTCAGGGAGCGGAGCAGGACGCGGTAGTGCTTGATCTCGTAGACTCCTTCCCCCAGCGCAGCCCCGGGGGACTGCTTTCCCGCCGGGAAGGAAACGCAGGGCTGCGGCTGATTAACGTTGCCGTCACCAGGGCACGGGGCAAGCTTTTCGTCCTCGCCTGCCGCGACTTTCTAGAAAGCAGGCTGCCGGGCGACTCCGCCGTCTGCGGGCTTTTTCGCTTCATCCGTGAAAACGGCCGGGTAATCGGGGGCAGAGAACTGCTGGCTGCCCTGCCTGGTTGCATTACGGGTAAAAAAATGGAAATGGAATGGCATACAGGGCGACGGACGGCCCTGGAAGCCTGGGAAGCAGATATACGCCTGGGCGAGTCCGTTCAGGTTGACTGGCCCGCCGCAGCCGGCCCGCCGGAGAGGCGGGTGGTAAACGCTCTGCGGCAGGCGCAGGAGCGCGGCTTGCGCCTTTCCCTGCGCGTCGGCAAGCCTTTGATCTGGCCGCCTGAACTGCGGCCATACGCCGTGAGACATACTATAGCCAGGACGCCGCTGACGGCAGTGAATCGGGACATCTTCTGGCACGGAACCCCCTGGCCGGAAGACGGTAAGGTGGATCACCTCAGCGTCCGGGTTGCGGGAGAGAAGGTCTGCCGCACATTGCTCTATCTTCTGGAGATGGACCTGCGCGGAGGATTTGGCGGGAGACGCTACGCAGGGATGCGGGCGTACGTAGAAAACCGGTTTTCCTGCTTCCTCTGCGGCGCCCCATTGACCATACGCACGGGCACCGGCGGTGGTTATTTTATAGGCTGCTCCGCCTACCCACGATGTGATTTTCCGGCTGACAGGCTCACCTTGGAAATTATAGAAAGTTACCTGGCTGCAGACGGGCTGACCTGCCCGGCCGGCCATCTCTTAAAGGTAATCCCGTCAAAACACGGTCCGCTTGCAATCTGCTCCCACAGTCCCGCCTGCCGCTGCATCTACCATGTGCGTGACCTCCTTTAAAGAAGGAAGGGAATAAGGGACAGGGCTGTTGATCATCCGTCGCGCATTCTTTTTTGAATACAGGCATCGCTTCTACCTTGATAAGAAAAGCATTATTGTTATCAGCTATTCCCCCCGAAGCGTCAAACATAGATTGTTATATATTAAAAAAAGGAATATAATGTATTAGTCCTTTGGACAAGCCAGGCAAAAGGTAATA
Organism: Eubacteriales bacterium; assembly: GCA_041653135.1. GTDB lineage: Bacteria > Bacillota > Desulfotomaculia > Desulfotomaculales > Nap2-2B > 46-80. The sequence continues at coordinate 2,957 of JBAZGB010000019.1, forward strand.
AAGATCAAGATTCATTTAACGACTTATTAAACAACTTATTGATCAAGAGCAAACACGAAGGTGGCCGGGATGCTTAAACCAGGTGCGAATACATCTTTTCCAGTTATTTTTCTATTGGCAATCATTATCTTCTCCGGGTTGGCCGGAAAGCCACAGGAGATCCGGGCTGCCGGGCAAAGCCGTCCTGCCGGCGGCGCTGCGGTGACGGCAAGTGAATCTTTAAACAAATTAAAGGAAATGCTCGGCAAAGCCACAAACGACCAGGAATTTATAACTGTTGTTGATGATTTCAACGCCCTGCCAGGGCCGAATGCCGCAGCGGCGCAAATCTTACTGGATTATCTGAAGGATAAAAATATAAATAACTCCAACATTGCAGATGTCCTGATCAAGTTGATGACAGACGGGCAGGTTTCTCGTCTGTCTATAGAAATCAGTACTTATGACGAAACTAATTCTTACCGGTACCTAATTCCTGTTTTGATCGCCCGCACCAATAATATAACCGATCTGACCAGCACGCTGCTTTCATTACAGGAAAATTATTTCTTCGGAAATTACCAGCAGCTTATGGAACAGAACTGGCAAATAATTTTTGCCAGTCCAACTGAAGCCATACTCTGGCTGGATGGGGTTTACGCCAAACTAACCGACCCGATGGCCCGGCAGAGTTTTGTTCAGGCTGTTGGCGTCATTGCCCGAAAGCAGCTTGCCGGAACCGGCCGTTCAGCGGTCACCGGCTGGCTGTGGCGAGTTCAGGAAAAGGAACCGAACTCCGCTGACCGTTGTGACCAGCTTATTACCCTTTACGAACTGGGAGAAAAAAAAGCGTTAGAAGCAATAGACAGTTTTTATTCAGGTGTTGCTTCCTCCGGAGAAAAAGTTGACTTGATCCATAGAGTTGCCGACTTCACACACTGGCATCCGGAAGGAACCGACAAGAAGGGTTTGCTTAAATGGCTGTGGGAAATAGCCGGAAAGGAGGAGTCTACATATTGCCGCCAGACAACTCTTTCCGCCCTTTATATTGATTTAGGCCAGGAAAAGGCCCTGGAACAGTTTGTGCAGGAAACGGATTTAAATGGAGTGGCTATGGCTCCCCTTGCTCAGGAAGATCCTGTTTTCCGGGTTGGCGGCCCGGACTGGCGGATGTTGAAAGACGCCTGCCAAAAGTACCCTCAAAGCTATTTGGGCAGGGGGATCAAGGCGTATGAAGAAGTACGGGGACAATCTTATTTTGAGATAGACCGGCCGGAAGAACAGTATGACACCGTCTGGATATCTTCTTACGGGGACGAAGAGTATGATCCGGACCGGGAAATCCCCGGCTGGGAAAAATTCCTGGCGGAATTTCCCCGCCACCCGGCTGCGGACGACGCCGCTTACCGCCTGGCCCGCTGTTACGAGATCAAGGGCCGTTTTGCTGACGCTGTCAAAACGATGCAAAAAGCGCGCTTTTTACCTGACGGAGATATGAACTACGCGGCAGGCGGCAGATTGGTTTACATCCTTGATGTGAAAATGACCTATGAACAATTAAAAGCCCTGTCCTTGAACAAGCTGGAACCGCCCCTTGATGCGTATGTTGACTATTCCCTGGCTGTAAAAGAAATCCGCCGGGATGACTTCCGTCAGGCGTCCGCCATGCTGGAGAAATTTTTAAAGCAGGAAGCTGACCCTGCCGGCAAATATGTTTTTCCGTTTGACCTTTACAACGTTGATAAATACGATTTCCGCGGCGCAGTAGAAAAGCAGCTTGCCGATGTAAAGAAGCTTGACGTTTTAAAATCAAAGTGGGAGGCGTCCAAAGCTCCTGATGATTTATACAATCTGGCCGCGGCCATCTTTCATAACGAGATGCTCTACTATAACCACTTATGGGCTGGGGAGAGGCAGTCATACAACTGGCTGGGGTATATCAACGACACGAGTTACGGACACGCGCCGGCTGAAATGGCCGACTTCATCCGGGAGATGATTAACTACAATCACAGCCTGCCGTATTTCCAGCAGGTAGATCAGGATCAGTCATCTGCGCCGGAATTAAAGGCCAGGGCGCTTTACTCAACCGGCCTTTGTTATATCAGCCTGGGCGGATGGGGAGAAGACGCCTCGTTTGCCTTCGACTTACCGGAGATTTGGGGAAAAGTTATCTCGACTTACCAGCAATTTATTAAAACATATCCGGACAGCACGATGGCTGATGACGCTCTGTTGGCGCTCGGCGCTTATACCGGCGACGCCGCTTATCTACAAAAGATAATCAAAGAGTACCCGGCGAGCGACGTAATGGAAAAAGCGAAGAACCTGATTGAAGATATGAAATCCCCGTATTACACGCCGGTTACCCGGTATGGATGGTCTGTGCCTTTCAAGATCATATCCATGGATGACGAAAGTATCCCGCAGGAAATTAAAAAATGGGCATCTGTCAACATCCCGCTGTCTTTTACCGGCTCGAAAACATCGGGTAAATGGAACTACCTGCTTATCTCCGCAGGACAAAAACCAACGGCCGGTTACAGTGTGGGAGTTATCAGCATCTATGGTGAAAAGGATAAAATAAAGGTCTATTACCGGGTTGACGGCCCTGCGCCCGGACAGTTTATAGCGCAGGTAATCACCTGCCCGTATGTTTTAATCCGTATACCGGCTAATAAGAAGATAGTGGAATTTGTGGAAGGAAACCCGCGGGAAGGCTCGAACTAACGGCAGACAACCACCAGCGCCGCTTTGCAGATAATAACAAAAGGGATGGAATCATCGTAAATCTACGAAGTCCATCCCTGGAATTAAGCTTTTTCGCTTTCTTAATAAGGCGCTAAATGAACAAATTGACGTTTGCTTCATCGGCTTCACCAAGGTAGGTTATAACCCCCGCATATTCCAACCCGTCAATTAATTCTTCTTCTTTTATACCCATAACGTCCATAGCCATAGTACAGGCGATCATTTTCACTCCCATCTCCTGTGCGGTTGCTATCAGCTCATTCAGGGTGCTGACATTTTTCTTCCTCATAATGGTCTTCATCATAAAAGCGCCCATCCCGCCGAAGTTCATCTTGGAAAGACCGAGTTTTCCGGCTCCTTTTGGCATCATCATGCCAAACAGGGCCTCCAAAAAGCTTTTCTTCAACTTCACACTTGCAGGCTTTCTTAAAATATTCAAGCCCCAGAAAGTAAAGAACATAGATACCTTATCACCCATGGCTGCGGCGCCATTGGCGATAATAAAGGAAGCCATGGCCTTGTCAAGATCACCGCTGAAAACAATAATTGTTTTTTTGTTTGCGTTCAAAATAGCCCCTCCTTCCTGCATTTATCCCGTCATACTACGTTAACCCAACTCTAAAATTAGTTTTTTATTTAATGAGTCAGTCAGGCACGGCATTGTCACCGCTTACTCCAATGCTCCGCACCGACAGCAGCACGGCTTGCTTCAAACCGGACTAGCGGCGCTGCAAAGGCAGCATGTATGTCCAATCAGGCTTTCTCTATTCTCGCTTTAATGACCCCATTTTCCTCGTCCAGGGACAGTAAAATATTGTTTGTCTTTTTACACCAGGCGTCAATGTCTTTTTTAAAACCCTGGTCAGTTACCTCAATACATATAATATCGCCACATCCGCAGGCCTTAGCTTCTTTGAACAATTGAACGATAGGACCGGGACACTGCAGTCCCCTAGCGTTTATTTTTATGTCCGCCATGATAAGCTCCTCCTCATTTTTAGTTTTTTAGTTCCTTATTCCGTTGCAAACGGGTAAGCGGTGATGCCGCCTTCCAGCATGCTTATTTTCTCAAATCCCATTCTTTTTAGTTGTAAAAATGCCATGTACGCACGCTGGCCAACCTTGCAATAAAGGATGATCTCACTGTCCCGGTCCATTTCGCCGGAGCGTGAGGCCAATTTCCGCAGCGGTATGTTTATTGAACCGGGTATACTGCGGACGAAATACTCTTCCGTTGTCCTGACATCGACCATGACGGCTCCCTTTTCTATCTTTTCCTTGAGGTCAAGCGGTGAGATACCGTTAAACTTGCCTGCCAGTTTGTTCAACATCACATTGGCCGCCACAATAGTTGAACTCATGGCGGTTGAAAACGGAGGCGAATAGGCAAGGTCCAGTTTAGCCAGTTGGTCAACTGTGGACCCAAAGGTAATCGCCGTCGCCAGTATATCTACAGGTTTATCCACCACGCCTTCGCCATATATTTGCCCTCCTAAAACGCGGCGGCTGTTCCGGTCTGCAATAAGCTTGGTTATTATGTCCCGGTTGCCCGGATAATAATGAGCCCGGTCCGGCGCCGGAACCAACACCGTTTCCACATCATAACCGGCCGATTTTGCTTCCCTTTCCGAAAGGCCTGTTTTAGCCGCATTGAGATCAAATAATTTAATTATTGAAGTGCCGAGGACACCATTAATTCTATCCTTCACCTGCGTGCCGGAAAGGTTTATTCCGGCAACCCTTCCGGTTTTGTTGGCCGTCGAACCCATCGGATACCAAACGGTCCGGCCTGTAATCAAGTTGGTGTTTTCAGCGCAGTCCCCAACCGCGTAAATATTACTTATGCTTGTTTCCATTTTGCTGTTTACCGCAATAGCTCCCGTTGAGCCTATCTGCATTCCGCATTCCCGGGCCAGTTCTACATTTGGACGGACACCTACAGAAAGAACGACCAGGTCGGCCTCAAGCCGGCTGTCTTCAACTAAAACTGTCCCCACTTCACCCCGGCCGTTATCTTCAAAACCTTTCACAGCTACGCCGGTTAAAATCTCAACTCCTTTTTCCCTTAAATAATTTTCTACATAGTGAGCCGCATCCGGATCAAAAGGCGGAAGTATATGAGGCGCCAGTTCGACAACTGTCGTCTTTATCCCCGTATGAACCAGGTTTTCAGCAACCTCCAGGCCAATCATCCCACCCCCGATGACTACAGCTCTCTTTATGTTCCGTTCCCTGAGCAGCTTTTTTACAGCAAAAGCTTCCGCAAGGGTGCGTACGGTAACGATATTGCCAAGTTCTTTTCCTTTTACAGGGGGTATAAAAGGTGAAGCGCCTGTAGCCAAAACAAGTTTATCGTACTTAAACACCCTGACGGCGCCGGTGCTTAAATCTTTAGCCGTAACAGTTTTCTCTTCCGGCGCAATCTTTAATGCTTCAATGCCGGTGATGACTTCAATGTCGTAATCGATGAGAAAGTCTTCCGGCTTTTTGACCAGGAGTTCTTTTTCCTCCCTAATCACATCACCGATATAGTAAGGAAGACCGCAGCCGGCATAAGATACGTAAGACTCCCTTGTTAAAACCGTCACTCTAAGATCGGGGTTTTCCCTCCTGGCTTTAGCCGCTGCTTTTGTACCGGCGGCCACACCGCCGATTATTACAACATTCCCAGACTCCATAGCCCTATTCATCCTTCTGTTTGTTATTGAAATCCAATCCGTTATCCAATAATAAGCTGATAATTTGCCTGACCTCAACATTTACAACCTCATAGCAAATCTCTGTTCCCTGACGTCTTCCCTTAATAATTCCCTTATTCCGCAAGATCCCCAACTGCTGGGAAACGGTCGACTGGGGCATTTCAAGACAAGCTGTCATTTTATTTACATTGCATTGGTTTTCCATAAGCCCATGCACGATACAAAGCCTGACCGGGTGTGCCAGCGCTTTAAGCAAATCAGCTTTTTCCTCATAGCTTTTAATATCGATCATCAGAACTCTTAAAGTTAACCCCCTTCCTATTATCGTAATATCACTATATTACATTATAACAATATATATTACAACAAAAACTTTTTTAATTTTGATCCCTTTGAAGATGTGAATGATTCCTTTAGTTACACATCGGTGAAATAGTGAGAAAAGATGTTTCCCTGGTAATTAAACAGCCTCAATATGATAGAATAACGTTATATATTAAGAAAGCATTTCTCCATCTATACAAACCAAAGGGCGGTGTTTTTTCATGTTGGTTATTGACCGCTTTGAAGGAAGCTGGGCGGTAATTGAATACGGAGAAAGCACATTTAACCTTCCCAGGGCGTTGCTGCCTGAAAATGCGAAGGAAGGGGATCTGATTAACCTGTCAGTCACTATTGATCAAAAAGGCACAATGACCCGCAGGAAAGCTGTTGACAAATTGGCGGACCGCTTGTTTAAGGAGTAGGAAAATGCGCGCGGCAAGGATTTACGCGATACTCTTATTGCTTCTGATCGTTGCCTTCGCTGGCTGCAGGACAAATCAAGTTAAAAACTCCGGCACGCAGCCGGACGGCAAACCAGGAAGCACGGCGCAGACGGGGAAGCAACCGTCAAACACTGCCCCCTCATTAGACGCCGAAAAAGTGAACGGTAATTTAAAAGTGCACTTTCTCGACGTCGGACAGGGTGATTCAATTCTGGTCCAGTTCCCTGACGGCGAAAATATGCTTGTTGACGCGGGCTCTCCAGAGAACGGGCAGTATGTTGTATCTTATTTAGAAAAACAGGGGATTAAAAAAATCGACTATCTCGTTGCGACGCACCCTCATCTGGATCACATAGGAGGCTTTGAAAAGGTCCTGAAGAATTTTGAAACCGGCAGTGTATACATGCCAAGGGTGACGGTGAACACCCGAACCTTTGAGGATGTGCTTCTTTCGATCGAGGAAAAAGGGCTTAAAATAAAAACAGCGAAGGCTGGAGTGAAAATTATCGACCGGGACGATCTTCAAGCAGGATTTGTCGCCCCGGTCGATACGGAATACGATGACACAAACAACTATTCCGCGATAATGCGAATACAATACAGTGAGACGGCTTTTTTGCTTACCGGCGACGCCGGGACGGGGTCCGAAACCCAGATGCTTGCCTCCGGCGTCAATTTAAAGGCCGACGTTTTAAAAATAGGGCATCACGGGAGCAGTCACTCCAGTTCAATAAGGTTTTTAGCTGCTGTATCCCCGCAATATGCCGTAATTTCCGTAGGCGCCGGGAATGATTACGGCCACCCCAGTGAGAAAACCATCACCAAACTGGAAAAAGCAGGCATTAAGGTTTTAAGGACCGATCGACTCGGGACAATCGTGTTCTTATCTGACGGCCGCATCGTCTCGAGACTGGCCGCTTAAGACTGTATAAATACGGATTGCGTCTTTTTTAAAAAGTCTGCCATGCCCGGTTGATCTTTGCACTTAACTATAAACCTTAACGTATCGTCAGAGTCAATTATTTTTTTAAGCTTTTTTCAGAGTAAATTCAAAAGCAGCCCCTTCCCCGGGCCGGCTCTCCACCCAGGTTGCACCGCCGTGCAGATGAATTATTTCCCTGGCTATATAAAGGCCGAGTCCCGTTCCCCCAAGAGAAGGCGTATGCGCCTTGTCCACCTTGTAAAACCTTTCCCAGATATAAGGCAGGTCTTCCTCCGGAATCCCTTCCCCTGTATCGCTGATCCTCACCCGGGCTTCCTGGCCCTCCTCCTTGAGATCAACGGAAATCTCCCCGCCCTGGTTGGTATGCCGGAGTGCGTTGTCTATGAATATAATTAACAACTGCTCCAAACGGTCTCCGTCACCTAAAACCGAAAATGGCGTAGAATCCGGACGCAGTGTTAACTGAACTTGCTTTTCACCTGCCAAAGACCTGAATTTTTCTAAAACTGAACGGGAAATTGTTTCAAGATCTACGCTTTCCATGTCCAGTTCAACCTTGCCGGATTGCAGGCGGCTCAAATCAAGCAGGTCGACAATCAGCCTTTCCAGCCGCAAAGTTTCCTGCCTGATAATCTGGTAGTATTTATCAGGTTCATCTTTTTCGTCGATGACTTCGTCGAGCAAAGCCTCTGTATAACCCCGGATAACTGTCAACGGCGTGCGTAATTCATGTGAAACATTGGCAACAAAGTCCCGGCGCATTTTCTCAAGCTGCTCGGCCTGGCTTATATCCTGCAGGATTCCCACTGAACCCAGGATGGCTCCCGAAGAAACTATCGGAGAGACATAGGAGCGGATGGTCAGTTTGTCGACAGTAAAAACACAAGAACCGCTAGACCCTGATTTCAAGACACCCGCAAACAATCCGGAAAGCTCTTCAAACCCCTCTAAAGATGAAATCGGCAGCTTAACCAGATCCTCCTCGCTGACCTTTAATAAATTTGCCGCAGCAGGATTTATCCTCAGTATTAAACCGTCTTTATCAACAGCAATGATACCCTCGGAAAGGCTCCTCAACATCAACTCTACCTTACCCTTTTCCTCTTTAAGAGCCTCCACGGTCAGGTTAAGTTCACCCGCCAGGTAATTAAATGAAGCGGCAAGTTCTCCAATCTCGTCATCGCCTTCAGCCTCAACCTTTCTCTTATAATCCCCCCGCGCCATCGCCAAGGCGGCATTGTTCATTTCCCGCAGCGGCTGGGAAATTTTTCTAGACAGGTACAAGCCCAACCCGGAGGCAATGGCCAGCGCAACCAGAAAAGAGGCCAGCAGTAAAGTATAAGTATCTTTAACCGCCTCGGTGACGCCGGGCACAGGAGAATTTAAAAAAACTGCGCCGATTACCTGCGCGTTCCCATTGTCCTGACCGCTCACAACAGGTATAGCGACAGTCAGCATCGGTTCATCGTAGTATGGTGAAACACCCCTGTAAGAAACCGTTGATCCCTTTAAAACGAGTTCGGTATCCTTGGGCAAAAGCTGCATTCCCCTGATACTTTCCCTTACTGCCTTCCTGCTCCTGAAATTCGGGATGGGCTCGCCTGAAAGGGCTACAATATAACCTCCCTTGTCGATAACCAGAACCCTGGCATCTAAAAAGATCTCCGTTGAAGTTAGTACGTAATTAAGCGTCTGGTCCGAAAGCAAACCCTGCAGGTAATAGTTTGCGACCGAACTGATCTGCTTGCCCTTGACAAACAGTTCCTGCTCCTTGGTCTTAATAAGGTGGTTTCTTAGCAGGATTGAAAAGAAAACGCCAAAGATTATTGTGCTGGTTAAAATAACCACCAGGTAGGTGAACATCAGCCTCCCAAAAATGCTTTTTTTCAACCGTCTTTCACCTCAAATTTATACCCGACGCCCCAAATAGTTTTAATGTCCCATTTAAGATCATCCCGTACTTTCAGCTTTCTGCGCAGGCGTTTGATATGGGTATCCACAGTCCGTGTATCCCCAAAATAATCGTAGCCCCAAATCCTGGCGAGGATCTGTTCCCTGGTAAAAACACGCCCGGGAGAACTTGCCAGCAGCCACAGAATTTCTATTTCCTTTGATGTCAGCGGCACTTCCCGGCTGTCAACCGTAATCCGGTACTCATCAAGGTTTATTTCCAGGTCAGTAAATTTCAATACTTTCGGTTCAGAGCCCGTATCTTCCATCCTTCTCAACACAGCCCTGATTCTGGCCACAACTTCCCTTGGGTTGAAAGGCTTGGTGATATAATCATCCGCCCCCAGGCCAAGGCCCAGCAGTTTGTCCAGGTCCTCGTCCTTGGCCGTAAGCATAATAATCGGAACCTTCGAGAAGGTGCGTATCCGCCTGCAGACTTCCAGGCCGTCTACCCCAGGAAGCATTAAATCCAAAACTATCAACTGGGGATTGCAGTTTTTCGCTTGTTCGAGGGCCTTTATACCGTCATCGGCAAAGGCCAGTTCAAAACCCTCTTTCTTTAAGTAAAGAGAAAGCAATTCCAACACTCTGTCATCATCATCCACCAGCAGAATTGGACGTTTCGCAGCCATTAAAGCACCTCCCCAGGCTATTTTATAACAATATTGCGGCAAATTGGTGTTATTTTTTAGACACTATCAGGCAATATTAAGAAAGCACGTATTGTTGCTTATTTTGCCCAGCTTTTGACGCATTTTCTGGCTATACTTTATAATAGCTTTTTGAAAGGGGGTGTTATCGTATGAAAAAACCTTTGCTTATTGCAATAGCCGCCTTGCTGCTTATAGTAGTTTCGATGTCAGTTGCCTTTGCCAAGAATAATACAGAGAATCAGCAGGCGCCAAACGCAGCTTTTCAGAAAAACTATCTGGCGCAAAAACTCACCGACGCGCAGAAAGCCGATTTATACAAAACAGCTCAGCAGATGCTCGACCTGAAAAAGCAGATGATTCAAAAATACGTTGACTTCGGTGTTATCACCCAGGATCAGGCCAATCTGATGATCAAGAAAATGACCGATAGTTTTAACAAAATGAAGGAAAAAGGTTTAGTCCCCGGTCCGGGGATGCGGTTTATGAAGGGTTTTGGACAGGGAGCTAACAAGTGCCCAGTACCGCAAAACACCACACAATAACCCTGGAAAATAGCCGTATAACATGAAAAGGCAGGCCCTGGCGCCTGTCTTTTTACTTATTGCATAAGGTTTATAAGACCTTTTAAAAATCCTGTTCTAAAGTTAAATGTTGTCTGCCTGCGCTGATGGACTGCATAACTATTTGATAACCAGGACAGGACAATCAGCGTGGCAGATTACTTTCCTGCTGACGCTTCCTATAAGAAAACCCTTTATTTCACCCATGCCGCGGTTACCGATAACAATCAGATCATAACCATTCTTTTGCTCAAGTAGAATTTCATTCGCCGCAGAACCGCGGAAAAACTTAGTTTCTAAAATAACGTCGTCTGCGTCACAAGCATTTTTTACCCTGTCTAATAGTTTGATTCCTTCAGCCGACATCTGATCCAGGATTAGATCATATCCGCCGTATGAGATAATATCATAGGGAATCTCCATTGCATACATCAGGGTTACGCTGGCGCCGGCTTTTCGGGCTAATTTAACGGCATACCTGGCTGCGTTTAAAGCTGTTTGCGATGAGTCAACAGGAACCAATATTTTTTTAAACATGCTGCATTCCCCCTTCTCAAGTCTAATATAAAGGATTAGCAATATAAAGGAAATGAAAAAATCTTAACCGGTTTAATTTATGGCTAAAAACAGGATTATATAATAGAATAAGAGCAGGGCCTGTACGGCGCTTTTCAGCTGCCCCCTGCTCTTATCCTTTAGGATAGTGCAACTAAGCACTCCCCTCCTTTACCCCAGAGTTCGGCCGGGTTTTACTCCTACCTGCCTGTTCCCGTCTATTTCTCCAGACTTTAAGATTGTTAATCACAACCTCTTTGTTGAAGAAATCCGCCCCGTGCAACCGATACTCAAGCAACCTTCCGACCTTTGCTTTAAACCGGCACTCTGGCTAACGGGCTACTCTTGGGCAACTCCGGTACTTTAGCTGTTGCTATTTCCCGTGCATTTTTATTATATGATTGCCTTCTCAGTTTGTCAACAGTTATTTCAGATATTTTATATAATTTTATATATTCACGTATGTCTTTATTTACCTGTATTTCACGGATTGACAAGCTTGTTAGATTTGGAAAAATATTTTTCGGTGAGACTTGAAAACGTTCGTCGTCTTGTGTAAATCAACCGGGAGGTTTCTTTTAAGCTTAGATCTTGTAAAGACTCCAAGGTTGTCAACTAACAATTGCATAAAACAAATTTTTGTGTAATAGTTGACTAGGGAATAATTTGTTCTTAACTTAAATTAAAAAAGTATAGATTCTTTTTAAAGGCAATTAATCAATGTCACTGGAGTTAAACCAGTCAACACCCGGAATAAAAGTATATACCGGCCGGAAAACGGGCGGGAAAAATATTCTATGGAAGTTGTTTCGTCCGCATACTCTGACGGCTTCCTTTGTCCCTGTGCTCATTGGTTCTGCACTGGCCTATTTGGATAATGCCCATCTGCATTTATGGCTTTTTGGAGCTATGTTGACAGCGTCCGTCTTGATCCAGGCAGCAACCAATATGTTCAATGAATACTATGATTTCAAACGTGGTCTGGATACCGCAGAGTCCGTAGGCATTGCCGGAGCGATTACAAACGACGGGATAAAGGCAAATACTGTTTTATATCTTGCTTTGGCCTGTCTGGTCATTGCCGCTCTTTTAGGCGTCTACATTTGTATCAGCAGCAGTTGGTGGGTGGCATTGATCGGCGCCGTATGTATGGCTGTAGGATATCTCTACACCGGTGGCCCTTATCCGATCGCCTACACTTTTCTGGGTGAATTGTTTGCCGGAACCTTTATGGGCACAGGAATTGTTCTTCTTTCCTATTTTATTCAGACAGGTACCTTAACTTTAAATTGCTTTTTGATTTCTGTCCCTAGCTTTCTGCTTACCGGGGCGATTTTAATGAGCAATAATATCCGCGATCTAGACGGGGATCAAAAGAACGGACGGCGTACATTGGCTATCCTTTTAGGGCATGAAAGAGCAGTCAAGTTTTTGGGCGGGATGTTTACTTTTTCCTACCTGTGGATAATCGGACTTGTCCTGTTTCAGTTAATAACGCCGTGGTCTTTGCTGGTACTGTTCGGTATCCCCAAAGCGTCCAATGCCGTACGCAGTTTTAAGGGAAAAACACTGCCAATTGAAATGATGCCGGGCATGAAAGATGTTGCCCTAACCAATACCATTTTTGGACTTCTGTTAACGGCAGGCTTAGCCTTACACATCATTTTCTGACCGCTTGCCGTCAAATACAATAACAATTACCGATCCCTGATGAAACTTAATGATATCGGAACTATTAATATAAGAAAACCTGCTTGATTATCTTGTAATAATCATTATGCTAAATCTATTACTGTTCACAGTCACCTATTTGAACGTGGTCAATTAAGAATTCATATATAGCGTGCTCATCAATTTCAACGCCTAATCCATAACCTTTGGGAACTTCAATCATGCCGTTTTCAACTGTAATTTCGGGTTGAATAACATCTTTATAAAAATACCGCCGGGATTGTGACAGATCCCCGGGAATATAGGTGTCTTTCAAGCTTGCCAGATGAACGTGCAGTATTTTTGAAACACCGCTTTCAACCATACTTCCTATCCAATAAAGAATACCATGCTCTCTGCATAATTCAATCATCTGCCTTGTGTAGTATAATCCGCCGACACGGCCCACTTTTATATTCACAATCTTGCAGGCCTGGAACTGAACTGCTCTTTTTAAATCATCAACTGTCTGAATGCTTTCGTCCAAACATACCGGCGTTTTTATCTCTTGCTGAAGTTTCCGGTAGACCGCGAAATCAGGGAAAGCCAATGGTTCTTCTATACAAAGCAAGTCCAGTTCATCCAATCTTTTCAATTCATGAATCTGTTGAATCCCATAGCTTCGATTAGCGTCAGCCAGTAATTGAATATCCGGGTACTTTTTTCTTATTGCCCTTAATTTTGATAAACCATCCCCCGGTTTAATTTTTATTTTAAAACGGACATACCCTTCTTGAAGGTAATAATAAACCTGCTGCATCAGAGCCGGACTGTCCAGATCGCCTAAAACAATGCCCGCATAAATCTTATTGCGGGTTTCTTCATTAAACACAACATCCATAATCGACTGCCGCCGGCGCTTGGCGTACAAATCCACCAGTGCATTTTCCAAACCGGCAACGGCCATTGGATAGGTTAGATCATGCCACTTGTGAATATCAAAGGGATGCTGAATCTCTTGATGAACTGAGTTGGGGAGAAATCCATTGATTAAGAAATTCTTGGAATCTTTTAATGTTTCCCTCGTATAGAACGGTTCATTGAAAGCCACAACTTCTCCGTACCCCGTATTTCCCAGTTCGTCTGCGGCTTTAACTACAATGGTCTCCCGGTAATTAACGCTGGTTTGGGATGTTTTAAATATAAATTTTAGCGGCATCCTGATCTGAAAAAGTTCAATTCTTTCTATCCACACAACGTTTTGCCAGATCCTTTTTTAATATCTTGCCAGATGAATTTTTGGGAAGCTCGTCCATAAAATATATTTTTTTTGGAAGTTTATATCTGGAAACTCTTTCAGCCAGGTAATTAAATATGACGTCTTCATCTAAAGAAGATACAACGAATAATACCGGAACTTGCCCCCATTTGGCATCTTTTTTTCCGACAATAGCACATTCGGATATCCCGGGATGAGCGTAAAGAACATTTTCGATTTCCTCAGGATAAATATTTTCTCCACCGGAAATGATAATATTTTCGCGGCGATCAAGAATATACAAAAAACCGTCCTCATCAAGATATCCCATGTCATCGGTATTAAAAAACCCGGCAATTGGTTCTTGGCCGATATATCCGTCCATCAACATCGGGCTTTGGAGAAGAACCTTGCCGATTCCATCTTCATCGGGATCTTCGATGCGAATTTTTACATGTTCAAGGGGCAATCCGACTGAGTCCCATTTATGCGGATACTCCAAAACGGAAAAGGTTGTCGATTGGCTGGTTGTTTCCGTCATACCATAGGTTTTATAGATCGGAATGCTTTTCTTTAAGCATTTTTCGACCAGCGGTCTCGGAATATATTCACCGCCGACAAGAACCACCCGCAAACGATGCCCTTCAATTCGATCAATAATCCTGTTAAACATCGTCGGTACAACCGATATCATATTGACAGCGTCGCCTTCAATGAGTTTCAACATTTTTTCCCGATCGAACTTCTCCATCAGGGTAATTCTTGTACCGTTGTACAAACTGCGCAGCAAAATCGTTAGCCCGCCGATATGATACATGGGCAGTACCAACAGCCAGTTATCTTCTTCTGCAACACCCAGGCTTTTCTGCGACGCCTGAACATGAGCGTCAAACTGTTTCCATCTCAAGGGCACGGATTTAAATTCACCGCTGGTCGCACTTGTATTCATAATCACCGCGATTTGTTCCGGCTTAAATTCTTCAACTAAAGACAATTCCTCCCGGACCCCATTTCGTAAAACTTCATGAAATGAGATGAAAGTGTCGTCATGAGAAAAACACACCTCAATACCTAAAACTTTCAGTTGTTTTGTCATTTCCTCATTTGTCAAACGGGTATTCAGCATCAGTACTTCTCTTTCCAGAGACAGCAGGGCAAGAAAAAACAGGGCCACTTCCTCGGAATTATTGGCGTAAAGAGCCACCCTAGTCTGATCCTTCACATAAGTGTTCAATCTGCAAGTCAGATCGGCAACACGTTCATACACCTCTAAAAAGGTCAGCTCGTTGACAAACTTTCTCCCCGGTATTTCTATCGATTGTTTCTTCAGCCAGTTCATATTAATTCTTTCCTTGTCTAAAAACTAACCGTCAGATAAAACCAGCCGTTAAATATTTAGTAAAACCGTCCAAAGGGCACGGTGTTGTCAAAAGCGAACGACTTGCGAAGCGACGGTAACAGCAGCCGTCGAAGCGAGGGTTACCGGACAACGGCGCGAAACCAGCGGCACACTCAAAGTATCTTGAAATGACTTAGTGATGTCGGAAAATTAATGCCGGGTACCTGCCTTGCCGCCTTTGCAGCGCCGCTAGTCCGGTCCGAAGCGAGCCGTGCTGCTGTCGGAGCGAAGCATGGAGAGAGCGTTGATAACACCGGGTTCACAGGACAATTACACAAAAAACTTGTTTTTAGAGTAGTTGCAACCAGCCTGCCGCAAGGTACAAATCACGGAAATTTGGGATATTGTTGAAAATCAGGCTTACGTTTTTCATTGTAAGCGTCTCTTCCTTCTTTAGCTTCATCGGTCGTGTAATAAAGCAGAGTGGCGTCTCCAGCCAACTGCTGCAAGCCTGCTATTCCATCAGTATCTGCATTTAGGGATGCTTTAAGAAAACGCAGCGCCATCGGTGAATGCTGTAAAATTTCCTTGGCCCATTTCACGGTTTCGTCTTCCAATTGTTCAAAGGGGACCACCGTGTTGACCAATCCCATCTCCAGAGCTTCTCTGGCCGAATACTGACGACACAGATACCAGATTTCACGCGCCTTTTTATGCCCGACAATGCGCGCCATATAGCCGGAGCCATATCCTCCGTCGAAAGACCCCACCTTGGGTCCTGTCTGCCCGAAGATTGCGTTTTCTGAGGCAATGGTCAAATCGCAAACTATATGCAGTACATGGCCGCCCCCGATAGCATATCCATTAACCATAGCAATCACAGGTTTGGGAATAATACGTATCAAGCGCTGCAAATCCAAAACGTTCAGCCGTGGAATCTGATCCCTGCCCACATACCCGCCATGCCCCCGGACACTCTGATCTCCACCGGAACAAAAGGCTTCCTGATCCTCTCCTTTTCCATGATTGGCGCCGGTTAGAATGACAACGCCTATTTGACTGTCATCTCGCGCAACGCTGAACGCATCAATAAGTTCCATGGTAGTTCCCGAACGGAAGGCATTGCGCACCTCCGGACGGTTAATGGTAATTTTCGCAATTCCGTCATAGGTTTCATAGATAACATCCTCATATTGACGGTCTAGTCTTTGCCAAGGAAAAATCATTTGCTTAGCCCTCCAACTAATTTGTGTAGATTCAGGATGATGAAAATTGCCTAAACGATAGGTCTATTTTATAAAAAAAATCACATATCTTTTTTAGCTTTGTAAACAGACACATAGAAATTTTTAATTGCTTCTGAGAATGCCTGAGGATCTTCGATATGGGTATTATGACCAACGCCTGGAATGGTCATTTGAACTATCCCGGGGTTTAATTGTTTAAACTTCCGGCCCATTTGCCGGTATTTGGTGTCGTACTCCCCATTGATGTAGAGAACGGGCATGGCTAACTCACCAATTTTCTTGATCAGACAGGGAAACCTACCCTGTCCGCTGCCGAGCAAAGTATTAGCCAGAGCATGTGGAGCATTCAATGATCGTCTTTTGCCGATTTCATCGCGAACATCTTCAGACAATTTCATTTGT
This sequence comes from Eubacteriales bacterium, assembly GCA_041653135.1. Lineage (GTDB taxonomy): Bacteria > Bacillota > Desulfotomaculia > Desulfotomaculales > Nap2-2B > 46-80. The sequence goes on from JBAZGB010000019.1 coordinate 19,710, forward strand.
GAAGCAAAAATGTCCAATCCGGACCAGTACCGGTTAAACCATTCGATACCCTTTTCCCGTATGGATCTCGCCAGTTGTTGATCGTTTCTGCGCCGCCGTATACGGTTAACAAAGCCGCATTCCCCATAAGATGCGCTTTCCAGAATCAGCAGGTTTATTTCTTGAGAGTAAGCCAAAGCATAGGCCAGAGCAATGCGGCCACCCATAGAGTAACCCAGCATGGCGTATTTCTGAAGATCCATGTGTTGAACAAGCATGTGTATGTGCCGGACCATTGCCGGCAAGCGGTAGGGCTGAATGGAATATGGTTTGTCACTTTTACCATGCCCGATCAGATCAACCAGAATCATCTGGTAATCCTCAAAACGGATGGACTCCCACGTAGTTAGGTTTTCGGCAAAACCATGGAAACAGATCATTTTTTGGGGGCCGGTACCTTTTAAAGCAGCATGATATTGAATATTATCAATCGTTATAAACATACACGACACTCCTGCGCAGGATAAACTCATTGCCCTGTATATTGATCATGCAAATCTTTGCTTAACTCCGGATCGATTCTGACATTGATTAGTTTAATGCCTTCCCGTGTCAGCGCTTCAAGAAAATCATGTTCAAAAGCGTCATAATCCGTGGGTTCATAATAGGTAACATCATACAATGTTTTCAGTCCTGCAAAATTAATTCCGTGGGGAGTGACAAATAAGTACTCAAAATGCTTGCTCTGACTCTGCGGTAAATACCTGAAAATCCCTCCTCCGTTATTGTTGAATAGCACAATCACTAAATTCAAATGATGTGTTTTCCCGATTAACAGCCCGTTCAAGTCGTGGTAAAAGGCCAAATCACCAGTTATTAATACCGTCGGTTTCCGGCATGTGGATATGCCCAAAGCCGTGGATACAACGCCGTCGATTCCATTGGCTCCCCGGTTGCATAATATCTTGATATTTTGCCGCCGTGCTTCCAGGAAGTAATCCACATCACGAATAGCCATACTGTTGGCTACAACCAGCCGGCAGGCCGAAGGCAGCATATCCTGCAGCTTTTGAATCAGCTTGCCTTCGAACAAACCGCTTTCATTCATGGCAAGGCCGAGTTTCCGGCGCATTTGTCTTTGATAGTATTGCCACTTGTCTAAATATTCCCGGTTGCTGTTTTGAACACAAATTGACCGGGCAAACACTTTCGGCCCGGAAATTATATATTTGTTAGTGGATAGGGACGAATTACGGTACTGAAACACTTCATCCACCTGATAATACAAGCTTTCCCGGTGCATCGTCAAAAACTGCTGTAAACGTTTGGATACCGGAACGTGTCCAAAATGAATAACGAAGTCAGGTTCCAGTTCTTTTTTGATCTGATCATTTTTAAGAAAAGCATCGTAGCTGTCTATAATGATCTCCTTAGCAAAGTTTCGAAAATTAGAGATTGGATCCGCCAACACCGGAGACTTCAGCCGTTCCGCCAGTTCCAGAACCTCTTCATAATAGTTGACATAAGCATCACCGCCACAAATAATCACCCCATTTTTGTTCTGAAAAACTGTTTCATCTATCTTACACGCACCGTCTTCTTTCGTCCACTCAAACGGGTGCGTAAAACGTCCCCCGCTGAAATCCAGTTTGCTTAAATCCGGAACCAGAGGTTCACGCAACGGTATGTTAATATGCGCTACTCCATATCCCCTGGACATTGCGCTGAGATAAGCCCTTTGCATCACCACGCGAACGTACCGGTACATACTTTCATTTTCTTCAGCAATTGCCAATTCTTCATAATAAGTAGTGTAATCATGATAGATTTTATTTTGATCGATGGTTTGGGGAGCGCCAATGTGGCGCAACTCATGAGGACGATCGGCCGTAAGAATAATCAAAGGAATTCTTGAATACCTGGCTTCAATGATCGCCGGGAAATAATGCGCCGTTGCGGAACCCGAAGTACAAACCAAAACAACAGGCCTTTGTTTTTCTTTCGCTATGCCAAGTGCGAAAAATCCGGCGGATCGTTCGTCGATGTTTACAAACACCTCGAATTCGTGTTCGCAGAACAATATGGATAGAGGGGTTGAACGCGAACCTGGGCTGATGACTACTTCACGCACACCCAACCTATACAATTCATCGACCAACGCCGCAATATAATTTGTCACTCATCTCACCGCTTATTGCAGACTTTCAATAATCGTCCTTAGTTTAAAGTTCATCTCCGAATATTCGTCTTCACAATCTGATTTATCTACTATACCGCAACCTGTGTATGCAAACGCGATATTGTCCTGAATGAGCGCAGATCGGATTCCCGCCACAAAAATTCCATCCCCTGTTTCATTCATTATACCTATAGGCGCAGCATATAATCCTCGCTCATGTTTTTCACACCGTGCGATAATTTTCAGCGCTTCCTGCACAGGATCTCCGCTTAAAGCAGGCGTCGGATGCAGCCGCTCCACCCACTCTAACAGTGAACTGTCTTCCTTCGCCCTGATGCGTGTTTGCAAATGATGCAGGTTTTTGAGCGTTAGAATCTTTGTTTCATCAATAATAACCTCGCTGCTATACTGTTTCATTACCTTCGCTATCGAATCAAGAACAAGCTGATGCTCATAACGGTTTTTTGGATCACTTGACAATGCTGTCTTTTGCTTTTGATCACCACGTTCATCTTTTCCATCTCGCAAAATAGTACCCGCTAAAGCATAACTGATGATCTGTTCTTTTTCCTTTTGAACCAAAATCTCCGGTGTAGCGCCTAAAAAAGTCTTGCCTTTTTTTGAATAAGCAAAAACAAAGCTGTTTTCGTTTCTTCTCAACAGATTATTTAGCACGCTTTCTATGCATATATCTGTATTACATTCAAATATAACTTCTTTGGAAAGAACAACTTTATTGACTTTTTGAGATGACATTTCTTTTTTTATCCCGGCAAACAATTCCCGCCATTCTTCATGATCGTTGGTAAGCGATTTATATATATGACAGCAGGATATTATTTCCCGCTCTTCAATTTCATTTATTTCTTCTATGTAGTAAAGCGTCTGTTTGCCATTCTTCTCAACAACATAGTATTCAAAAGCTATTGTTTCATTGCCCAACCCCGCCCATTTTTCGTCCTTGACGGCGGGAAAGAAAGTCCTTGCCGAAAATACGTAGGGATAATTTTTATAGGTTTCACCTGACACAAAGCTCCTTAAACGCTTAGCCCCAATGATAAGGTCCTGATTTAACGTATTAAAAAAAACAAAGCGTTCTTCCCCGTTAAAGTGCTTCCAAAATGAAAGTATGTTTTTTAACCTGATCTCTTTCTGCTGATATTCCATATTAAAAATCCCCGCGATGAAATAAACTCTCCCTCTTAAATAAACACTAAACTACATTATACCCTGAGAAATGACAAATAAAATACTCAAATTAAGTTATTGGCGCAAATGATCCGCACTCGATTTAGTTCCAGTTTCAATGTCAGCCCAGCCCCAGCCCGTATGGCGGGTTTATGCTTTTGATCATTGAACATTTATGCGATTGTAGTGGTTAGCGCCAAAATAATCTCAAGAAAAAGACTCAAAACCTCTTGACACTTTTCAAAATTACTCAATAATTGAAATTGCTATGACGAGCACGAGGGCAAACCCTGGCATAAATTCTTTTAACCAGGAAATACTATCCATAAAAGGTGAGGTCAATGAAAAAAATATTTTTAATTTTGCTGCCGCTGCTAATATTATCTTCTGTTTTTGGCTGCGCGCCCGGCGCAAAAGAGCTTTCTTCAAAAAACCAGGCC
>JBAZGB010000019.1:23505-41119 GCA_041653135.1 Eubacteriales bacterium
GGAACAGCAACTGAAAACGGCAAAGGAAGAGGCGGAGAACGAACAGATTACCCTCTATTTTGTAAAAGACACATCCACGGATTTTTATCTTGTTCCTGAACTACGCACAGTGCGCCGTCAGTCTGATATGCCCAAACTGGCCATGGAAGAGTTAATCAAAGGACCGTCGGACAAATCACTGGAAGGAATTATTCCAGAAAACACTAAAGTAAACAGCGTGAAGGTGAAAGATTATGTAGCTTATCCCGATTTCTCCAAAGAAATAACCAGGTTATCGGTCGGCGGCAGGGGTGAGGCGTTAATCCTGGCTTCCATAGCAAACACACTGATCAAGTTTCCGGGAATAGAAAAGATACAAATTCTTATTGATGGAAAACAAGCTGAAACACTGGCCGGCCATTATGATATCAGCAAACCCCTTGGCCGTAACGAAAGCGTACTCCTGCTTAACACAAAAACCGGCAGTTAGCAAACCGTCTTGAATAAAAAGTTAGGCTCAGTATAGAAATTAATGATAACTTCAATCCGCCCCCGGCAGAATATAAAAAAGGGGCTGCCTGCGAAATAAAATGCTTCCGGACAGCCCGTTTGTTTTGCTTTTTGGCAGAATTAATAATAAGTTTTAAGAAATAAACAACCCAACAGCCAGTAAAAGCGGAGTTAACAAGATAAAGATAACGTTTTGTCCCATTAAGGGAATTACGTTCATGATCTGATCGCTGTCTTTGAGCAAACCCCTGATAACTCTGACCATGATGAAAAACGGGAAGACAGAAATTAATGCCAGCAGCGGCAGCAGGTGCAGGCAGACGGCTGTAAAAATACTGACGTACATTGCGATAACAAATGATATATAAATATACGTGCTCTTAGCCCTGCCAATTAAAATGGGGAAATGGCGCCGGCCGACCAGGCGATCCACTTCGACGTCAGGATACTGGTTAAGAAGCAGGAGGTTGCTGACTAGAAAGCAGGGAACCAAAGAAGCGGCCACCGCAGTCCAGTCATAAAAACCCTGAAAAACGAAGTAAGTTCCCATGACCATGCAGGGACCGAACCCAATTCCGGGAGCAAGCAGGCACAGCAACGGATGCCGTGTTATAAACTGGGTGTAAAACGCGATCAGGATAAGTCCGGGCAAGCCAACCAGCAACAAAGGCCATCCCCGGACAACCAAAAAGAATACACCAATCAATGCTGTTAAAGTAAACGTCAGAATACCGAAAACGAGCGCGGCCGAAGGCGTCATCTGCTTCCCCGGCAGGATGCCGCTGCCTCCGCTGAAAGGTGTAATAATAGTACACTTATCAAGCCCGCTTTTATAATCTAAATAATCATTCAATATGTTCACTGCAGCATGAGCTGAAAGGGCGCCGATCAAAATGACAATCAGATAGAAAACATTGATGCTGCCTGTCCTCCAATAGGCCGCAGCGGCGCCGACAATAACGCAAACTAAAGTCAGGATTAAAAACTGGGGCCGTGTTTCACGAAAGTAGAGCTGAATCTTCTCCATAATCAAACCTTTCCTCTTTTACTGGAATATTTTTATATTAAATTATTTAATTCGACCTAAAAACCCCATTTTCCTTCAAAGATATGCCTGCGTCAAAATAAAAAGCCCGCTTTTGCAGGCTTTTCCCTGAAAACCGGGCATAGATTCTAGGCGCTCCTGGTTCGCTGCACCGCCACGGTTAGTTCAAATCGCATCAGAGCCTTTTTCCCCCGTGCGTATACGGATAGCTTCGGCAACCGGGTAAATGAAGATTTTCCCGTCTCCTATCTCACCGGTTCGGGCAGCTTTTATTATTAAGTCAATCACCTTGTCAACTTCGGCATCCTGCAGGACTATTTCCAATTTGATCTTGGGCAGTATGTTGATGCTGTACTCCTGTCCCCGGTAAATTTCCTTGCGTCCTTTCTGCAATCCGCAGCCCAATACCTGACTGACCGTCATTCCGTTTATGCCGAATCTCCCCAGCGCGTCTTTTACATCTTCAAGTTTGCCCGGCCGTAGAATACATTCAATTTTAGTCATCAGTTAAACATACCCCCGCAACAAAGAATAATAAAATATTATTCTACGGCACAAGGTTTTTACCTTTAATCGGCCACCTCTTTTAAGCTGCCGGCATTAAAACAAACCATCCAAACGTCATAAAAAATAGCCACTCCCAGCGTCATGAGCATAACCATGGCGGCGCTGATCATTGCAAAACAATTATCCGCACTCGAAGAATCACCCGCGAGGGCAATACCTGGAATAAACAGAAGAATTAAAGTAAAAAGCAGCGTATTTTTGGGCAACCGCTGCAAATCGATCAATGCACTAACCTCCTTTTAATAAATCTTTCATCGTTTTTGAACCCTGGTATGACTACAAAGAAAACGATTAAGGGCCAGAAGCGGTGTTCTCCCACCCATGATTATTTTCAGACTTTACCTCTTCTTTAAGGTAAATAAAAAATGCCGTGATGGATATGCTAGAAAAAATGATGAGGTGATTAACGCGATGAGGAGATTAAGGGTTGGAATAGTTGGGACCGGTATGGCGTTCGAAAGGCTCCATTACCCGGCATATCAGGAATTATCGGACAGATATGAGATAAAGGCCGTCTGCGATGAAGAAAAGAGAAAAGCGGATTTCTGGGCTGGAAAACTCAGCCTGGACAGTTCAAATGTGTACTCCGACTTTAAGGAAATGGTCAAAAGAGATGATCTTGACGTTATAGATATCATGGTGCCGGTTGGAATGAATTACCGTGTTACGCATGATGTCGCCTCAATTGTAACGGGCGCTCATAAATCAATAATCTGCGAAAAACCCCTTGCCGCAACTATGGATGAGGCAAAAGCGGCTGCCGAACTGCCTCAAAAATACAATGTCCCGATAATGATCGCGGAAAACTACAGATGTAACGAAGAAATAAACATAATCAGGGATTATGTCGGAGAGAAAAGGATCGGTGAAACATTTTATTTCGTCCAGAACAGGGTCGTCGATTTCCCCGGGGATATTGCGGGTAACCGGTTCCCGTCGGTTGAATGGCGGCAGCACCCGGATTTTCCCGGCGGGGCAATCCTGGATACGGGAGTCCACGAATTTGCAGCTTTAAGGCATATCTTCGGAGCAATTGACAAAGTACAGGCCTTCGGAAGACACCAGAGCCGTGATTACGCCCCCTATTCCGTGATTTGTGTCAACATGCTCTTTAATAGCGGTGTTATCGGTATCTTCTCGTTTTTCTGCAGCGGAAAAGAGATGCAGAGACCTTTAGTTGGACTGCGTATTTTCGGCGCCTCCGGGATGATCTACCTGGAAGAAAGAAATTGCGGAACAGTAAATGTGGCGTACAATAACGGTGGCTGCGAGCGTATTCCTTACCGGCCGCAGCGCGGCTTTTTTAACGAACTGCTTAACTTTTACCAGGCGGCAAGCGGGAACGAACCCATTTCAGTCACGCCCGAGATGGAGTTCGGAGATACCTATACCGTCCTTCAAATCTTAAAGAGTATTGGGACGGACGAGATTATCTGGCTGGACAAGGAAGCGGAGTACAAACCCGATTACGGCACATCCCTTAAAAAGACCGCACGGGAGCCGCGTGCGGGGGGATCTGCTTTCAGCTAGGCGCCAGCCGCAGCAAAGGCTGCCCGGCTCGCAGGCGACCCCATAAAAAGGGCCTGTTCATCATAAGGACAGGCCCGGTTAACCAACATCTTGTCTTTGTGGACAAATGATCTCTCTGCCTGTACAAATAAGCCGGACAAGGCTTTTCTGAAAGAAGGCTGCTATTTGAACAGCATTAACCCGGAAAGCGAACAATTCTCTTATGTGGGCAGGTTCAGAATCTCACCCTTTGTACTCTGCTACGGCTGCTCCATGCCTGTGCGCAACGAACAGTCATACTGCTTCATCGGGGGCGATTCCCCGACCTACCGTTTTTATTGTAAACTCTGCATGACCCTGTTCTCCTAGACAAAAACATCCCTCACGCCCGCAAACTATCCTGAAAATTGGTTTTTCATGCTATGAGTCCGATAGGCACGGACTCTCAATCGAGATTGGCATCTCCAAGGTAAGTATCAAACTTTTTTTAATAAGTCATTAATCATTATAAATTTCTCAGGAAAGTGTGACGAGGCTATGTTTATAAGGATAAAAAAGTCTGCGCCGCCCAGGTAAAGACAGGTAAAATCAGGCATGAAAAGGATATATCTTGACGAAAAAAAAGGGGGCCTTAAAGGCCCAAAAAGCTTAACGAAAGGAGGTACTTATGTTTGCAGGCCCGGCCCCAGGGGAAAGGCCGGTCTTACAAGAATCGACGATTTTTTACCGGGCCTGCATGTAAAGCATAGCAAAACAGCTTCTTTTATTCAAGAGGGAAATTATACCATAATTCTGCAAAAGAGGTAATCAGCCAATTTTAAAGATATATGTATTAATAGTTCATCATCACGGGTTCTAACTTAATATGCGACATTATTCGACATATTTTGCTTGCATTTCGGATTAGGACGCTATTGAATGTAAGTCATTTTTTTGATAGAAGAGGAATGTTGTAAAAAAAAAGTTAAGTTATGAAAAAAAGGTGGTGTGTTTGATTAACGACGTTGTAGCTGTACTGGATCCCGGACATGGAGGTTTTGATTCCGGGGCAATCGGGCCTAACGGGACGCGTGAGTCGGATATCACTCTGGCTGTAGCTTTTCAAGCCGAAAAATACCTGTCATCCGCCGTAAAAGTCCATTTAACCCGGAGGGATAACAAGTCTTTGGCAAGTGACTCAGCAATTGATTTGAAGAAGCGTGCCTCAATTACACAAGAAGCCTGCGCCAAATGTTTCGTTTCAATTCACTGTAACAACGAAAAAGATAAAAAAACCAGCGGAGTGGTAACCTACCATAATGCAGGAAACGAGAAGGGGAGGCGCCTGGCGGCAAGCATACATAACAGACTTGCCCCTGCTGTTGGTTTGTTCAGCCGGGGCTTGAGGGAAAAAGATTATGACGTTTTAAATTACAGCGCCTGTCCATCGGCATTGGTTGAACTGGCCTATATTTCCAATTACCAGGAAGAAGCGCTGCTGAAAACAGCCGACTTCCAGGACAGGGCCGCATGGGCGATAGCAAGCGGGATTGCCTCATACCTTGGTGTTTACCTGAATCAAATGCCCGATTTTCCCGAAACACCCTTTGAGAAACTGGCGAAAAGAGTTTCCATGGATAACAGATATTCAGGAAATGATCCCGTCACCTGGGATGAATTTGCCGCTGTTCTTAAAAGACTCGGTTTACTTTAAAAAACTAAATATGACTTTTGAGAAATTCATTCTTTACAATAAATATCATTTTCCAGAATATGTGCCCTTGATATGAAAGCCGGGTTAATTTAACCGGCTTTTTCTTTTACTAAAACAAATCGAAATTACAAGTTCAAATGTTATCTGTGCGCTCTTACATGTCAGCTCATCATTTGATAAACCCTCCCTTGTTCTCTTTGAAATTGCAATATTTACCTTGATAAATTAATTTATTAATAATATGCTATATAAGTATACTAAAAAAATATGCTGTAATAATATTAGCAAATTTTGGTGCAATAAATAAAATAATCCTTCAAAGGAGAGCAAATAATTGTACCGGCTAAAAAGAAACCTTGCTAAATTATTAGTCATCGTTTCCTGTCTGTTCTTATGCCTTCTTCTTACCTCAAACGTGGTATTAATCGCTGCAACAGCCTTCGCAGCAGATCAAACCCCGGTAAAAAAGCAATTTAAAGATATTGCGGAAAACGACCCTTTACAGCCTTTCTTCCGTTACTTAACCGAAAAAGGTATTATCAATGGGTTCCCGGACGGTACTTTCCAACCCGGCGCAAATGTCACCCGCGCCCAGGCGGCGAAGACCGTGGTTTTAGCCAAAGGCCTGCAGCCGTTAAAAAACACTCCTCAATCATTCAGAGACGTAAATTCAAAGCACTGGGCCTTCGGGGAAATTGAAGCCGCAGCACAGGCAGGGTTTTTCATGGGATATCCCGACGGTACTTTCGGCCCTGACAAAAAAATCAGCCGGGCAGAAGCAGTGTCGCTTTTTATAAGACTTGCCGGAGGTCCACTTGCCGGGAATGATGTGACGATAAAAGATGTCGACCACAGTAACTGGGCTTACCGGATTATAGCCACGGCGGCCCAGGCGGGCCTGGTCGAGTTGGACAAAGACCGGTTTTTTCACCCTGACTGGCCCCTGCGCCGTGACGAACTGGCAAGAGGCATCACTGACGTTTTGACCCTCGGTTCTGAGACAAGCCAGGCCCAGTTAATCGGGACACTTGAAGTTAAAAAGGGGATCGTAATCCTTTTTTCTGCAGATAACATACCCCATCAGATTACCTCTTCAACAAAGGTAACCGCTGGCGCAAAAATAGTCACTGGGAAAGACAGCGAGGCATCTCTAACGTATGATGACGGCAGCGGAATTTTAATTGAAGCTGACACCGAACTTACAATCACCAAATCGCAGGGGCGCTCTTATATGCGCAGTGACGGCTTTGCGGGCGTCGCGGTGGACGGCCTGGAGATATCCATCAGCAAAGGAAGAATATGCGGCGCACTGGCAAGCAACTATAATAAAGATGGTTCAGCAGGAAAAAACGAAACAACCATCAAAGATCTCCCCGACAGGACTCTCGCAGGAATACTTCTGGCTTCTGCTGAAACGCTCCCCGATCTGAGATATAGTCTTTTTGCTGCTAATAACAACAGCACCGCTCAGAATCAGAAAGCGCCGTGGTGGCTCACACCCTATACAGCCAGGCATCGTGTTATAGTAAATATGCCCTGGGGAGTGGCCTCCGTCCGGGGAACCTTCTGGATGATTGAAATAACAACAACGAAAGAGACCATCTCCCTGATTATCGGCGATACAACAGTTACTGTCTCCCAGAAGACAATCTCTATAACGGGCGATCAGTATGTGGTTGTTTCCCAGGACGGCACGGCGCCATCCCAACCCGCTCCGCTGAACGGAGAACTTAAACAGCGCTGGGCGGGAGTCCAGGAATGGGTTAAAGATCGTGCGCAGGAAATAAATACAAATGCACCTCCGGATATGATACCTGCAATCGGAATGACCATAACTTTCACGGGACAACTTCCCGGGAACGAAGATCTGTTTTCAATAATTATGCAAGCTCTTGAAGAGGCTATCTCAGGGATAGCGACGTCCGGGGGAGGAAGCAGCGGAGGAGGAAGTTCTGTAACCGCCTCTCCAGTCATTACCGGCATTGGCGCCGAAAATACAGGGGGCAACCCGGGGCTGGGGAACGGCGACATATTAACCATAACATTCAACGTCGCGACCAACCAGCCTGACGTATCAACTAAAGCTCTAGTGGACAATCTGATTCACTTCGGCGTCAAATCCTTCGGTGCAAACTACAGCGGTGTATGGAGCGACGCAAAGACACTTGTTCTGACTGTCACCGATTCAACAGGAGCGACACTTGCTGTTGGAGATACACTTACCCTAAAAGCAACAGGAAACCTGAAAACAGCCAATGGCCTATCCTCTGCCGGCACATCAAGCCATATCATAGGCGGTACTTTCAGTGAGTCTATAGTAGTGCACTTCAATGACACCAATCTGGAGGCAGCCATAAGGAGCGCCCTGGGTAGGCCCACTGGCGATATTACCAGTACGGACATGGAGGGACTGACAAGTCTGTCTGCTTCTGACAAAGGGATTCGGAGTTTAACAGGACTTGAGTACGCCACCAGCCTGGAAACACTTTACCTTAATAGTAACCAGATCATCGATATCGGCGCACTGGCGGGCTTGTCCAAACTGCAAACACTTTGGCTTGATAATAACCAGATCGCCGACATCAGCGATTTGGCGGGGTTAACCAACTTGCAAACACTTTGGCTTGATAATAACCAGATCGCTGACATCAGCGATTTGGCGGGGTTAACCAACTTGCAATACCTTTTGATTTATGATAACCAGGTTGTTAATATAAGCGCCCTGACATCGTTGATCAATTTGCAAGCCCTTGATCTTGCTGATAACCAGATTGTTGACATCAGCGCACTGGCTGGACTGACCAGCCTGAGATTCCTTAACCTTAACAGCAACCAGTTCAGTGACATCAGAGATTTGGCAGACCTGATCAGTATTCAATACCTTGGTCTTGGCAGTAACCAGATCACCGACATCAGCGCACTGGTAGGATTGCCCAATTTGGTGTACCTTGGGCTTCAAAATAATTTGATCACTACTATTACAGCCCTTGGCAATAACAGCGGGCTTGGCAGCGGCGATGCTATATTGCTTAACAATAACTACCTAGATATAACCAATTCTGGCTCACCGGCAATGGACATCATAAATAAACTTATAGGCAGCGGAGCAAACGTCACTTACCAGCCGCAAAATTAACTTTCGAGCTTCGGCTGGGCATAAGTCAAGACCACCCCAAAATGGGGTGGCTTGCTGGCCAGCGCCTAAAGGACGCTGGCTTAAAATTCGTTCAAGCCATGTGCACTGATTACTTGGCAGGACCCTTAAAAGGGTTCTCAAGTTCTTTGGTCGAAATTTTATCCATTATCTGATCATGTTTATCTTGCTCGCGTATATACTTTGCTATCGTATTTTCATTCAACCCCACTGTGCTGACATAATATCCTTCGGCCCAGAAATGACGGTTGCCAAACTTATATTTCAGGTTTGAGTGCCTGTCGAAAATCATCATCGCACTCTTTCCTTCCAGGTATCCCATAACTTGCGACACACTGTATTTCGGCGGAATACTCAGCAACAGGTGGACGTGGTCCGACATCATATGCCCCTCTATTGTTTCGATACCTTTCCATTTACATAAATCTTTTATTATCCCCTTTATATCTGTCCGCAGTTGGTTGTATATTATTTTCCTTCTGTATTTCGGGGTGAACACTATGTGATACTTGCACAACCATTTTGTATGTGCTAGACTCTCTGCCATAAGCAACACCTTTCTTCTGTTTTGTGATGGCTTGAACACTCATCATTTTTAACAGAAAGGTGTTGCTTTGCTTAAGCCTTGAATCCCACCCGCATAGCGGGCGGCTTTTTGTTCTCCTGGCTAATGCCAGGAGAACTTACTAAAGTAGAATTTAAGGCAAGTTGAGAACTTGCCCCTGTCGGGATCAGCTGCGGATCTCTGGCGCAGCCCTCGGCAAGCTTTTTTGCAGATAACAGAGAAAGTATAATATTTATAGAAGCAGTTTTTATAATATGGTAATTGTTTTGCTTTTTATGCTGAAAGCCCCTCTGGATAGATTTTAAGGCTATTAAAAAGGATTTAACGTTCCTACAGCAAATAATATTAGTTAAATTTGCCCGGAAAAAGTGTTTTATTTTATACTAAAAAGCGAGGGTTAAAGAATGAACAAAATTGAGATTGGAGCGCTTAACTTTTCTTATCCCATGCCCACGTTGCTTGTCGGGGCTAAAGTCGGCGGCAAACCGAATTTTATTACAGTAGCCTTTTGCACCGCTGTCCAAATGAAACCTCCCGTACTTGCCATTTCCTTGAGCAAGAAACGTTATACAAATGCCGGAATCAAAGAAAACGGGACCTTCAGCGTATGTGTTCCCTCAACCGATCTGCTTGGAGCTGCAGATTACTGCGGCATTTATTCCGGAAAAGAGGTTGACAAGTCGGACATCTTCGAAATTTTCTACGGAAAGCTGGAAACCGCTCCGATGATTAAAAATTGCCCGATCTGCATTGAGTGCAAACTGACAAACGTAATCGACATACTTGCGGAAGATGAAATCTTTCTCGGAAATGTTGTTGAAACCTATACCGAGGAACAGTATCTTACCAACGGCGTCCCCGATCTGCTCAAAGTCAAGCCTTTTCTCCTGTCTGTACGCGACAAAAGCTACCTAAGCATAGGCGAAAAAATAGGGACTTCATGGGAAGCAGGAAAAAAGTATAAATGAGGAAATATAAACAGGCTCTTAACAGAACAAAATAAAATATGCCCTGTAAATACTTGCAGCACATAAAGGAGGCGCCTTAAAACGGAGAAAGACTCTCTTATTATCATCGGGGCGGGACTGGCGGGACTGGCCGGCCTGGCGGCAGGCTGCTACGCCCAGATGAACGGATACAAAAGCAGGATCTTTGAACATCACAGCAAATCCGGCGGGGTTGATCCCGAAAGGGATTAAAACCCTGCTCTTTCTTTTTAATTTAAAATAACCGGTTAATCATTTCGCGCACTCCCTCCAGCCATTTCCTGCGCTCTTCAAATGTGCTTGTTATGACCATGCTGAAACTCTTGCGGAAAAAGTTTTTTACTCCGCAAAATTCAAAGATGCATGTCTTCCAAATAGCCTCCAGGGGATCGCCGAAAACTTCCCTTTCCCTCTGTTCAGAAGTGTTTGAAGTATTGAATACCAGTGCTATTTTAGCTTTTAACAGACCTTCGGGGATTCCTTCGCCCGAGTCTCCTTCACGAAATTCGTAAGCAATACCAGGTCTGAAAACCCTGTCCACCCATCCCTTTAAAATAGCAGGCGGCTGGCCCCACCAGTTGGGATGAACAATCACTATGCCTTCCGCGCTGCTTAACTCGGCACAGTGTTCTTCAATTTTTAGTTCCAGTTCCGTATGCCGGAGAAGTTCGTTTTTTGGCAAAAGGGGACCAAAATTTTCTTCGTACAGGTCGTGAAAAAAGACCTGATGGCCTTTTTTCCTCAGTGCATCAACTACTGTTGCGGCGATAGCGCTGTTAAAACTTCTTTTTCGAGGATGGCCCAGAATTACAGACACTTTCATATTTTTACCCTTTCGTAATCAGTTGTATCAGCTATATTTTTTTCTAAATTACACTTAAAATTATACAAGTAAAAATAAATTCTGGCAAAAATCATCTGTCACAAATTTTGTCCGTGCAGTGTTATAATTAATAAAGGATCCTTTTTAGGGGGAATTATCATTTTCCCGCATACAACCGGACAAAGAACGACTGCAACCGGAGAATTCGAACAGACATACAGTTCCCATTACAGCGCAGTCCGGGGAAGAGCGTCATATATCCTAGGTGATTCCCAGGCGGCTGATGATCTGGCGCAGGAAGCCTTTCTCAGGCTATACCAGACTCCCCCGGCAGAGAAAAAGACGCTTCTGAACTGGCTGACCGTCGTGGTTACAAACCTGGCCTACAACCACCTGCGCGGTGAGCGGAATAGATCTAGAAGAGAAACTGCTCTTTACCTCAAGAAATCAGTTGAAAAGCCTCTTTCCGCCGAGGAAGTATTTCTTGGCCAAGAGGAAGCCCGCCTTGTAGACGGAGTGCTGTTGAAACTGCCGGCGCTTGACAGGACCTGCCTGCTGTTAAAATATGCGGGCGTCGGCTACTGTGAAATTGCAGCCAAAACAGGAATCAAACCCGGTTCCGTCGGTTCTGTGCTGGCCAGGGCAAGGGCCAGGTTCAAAAGAGAATATGAACTATCCAAGAAGGGTTGAAGATGTGTTATAAAGAAGGGGTCCTCCAAAGTTATCTGGATGGTGAACTCCCGTCCTTGCAGGCCAACGAAATAAAAAGCCACCTTGAATCATGCCCGGCCTGCCGGTCGGAGCTGATCAGGCTGCAGGAAACCGGTGATTTTGTCAACCAAAAGTTAAAAGCCGGCGCAGTTGAAATAAGTTTGAGCACTGGCGCCGTTAAAGAAAAAATAAAACAGAAAGGAGCTGCCGTTATGTTCAGCAGATATAGAAAACAATTTGCGGCATGTTTTATTATTGCTGCAATTGCTGCGGCATTCAGTTTCAGTTCGGTGCGGGTATTCGCCGGAAACCTAATCAACATTTTCCGGGTGGAGCAAATTCAGACGATTAACATCAGCCCCCGGGATTTTGCCCGGCTTGATGAAGCGATCCGCACGGGGGCGGGCCAGGTAGACATCAATAATCTGGGCAAATTCGAAGTTGCCGGAAAGCAGAACACAATTTCATCTGTCTCCCTTGACAAAGCGCAGGAGGCTGTTGATTTTCCAATCAGGCTGCCCAATGCGCCCGCTGGAATAAAACCCTCGCTTTCTCTTAATACAGGGACGAAATTGAGCATAACGCCCGACACGGACCAAATTAACCAGCTTCTGGAGTCACTGGGAAGCAAGAAATTAATGCCGGAAGGGCTAAACGATCGTAAATTTGAAATTGATATACCCTCTGTTGTGACTGCACGATATGCGGCGGGAAACTATAACCTGATTATCACTCAGGGGCGAAGCCCCGAACTGATAGCTCCCGAAGGAGTCGACGTGGAAGCAATCAGGGAAGCATTGCTGGCCATCCCTATCCTGCCCGAAAGCCTGCGCTCGCAGCTTGAGGCAATTAAAGACTGGCAGCATACCGTGCCCGTTCCCAACATTGATGGTTCCGCAACTCAAGTAACAATAAACGGAAACAGCGGTGTTTTCATAAAGCCTTCAGCTGTACTTGATAACGGAGAAAGCCAGAATTCAGCGCTGATCTGGCAGGACGGCGGGGTTATTTACTGCCTTGCCGGGGAAGGGCTGGAACTTAACCAGGCGGTTGCCCTGGCTGAACAGATGAGGTAGCATGGAAGAAGCAATTGTTACTGACGGCCTGACAAAATATTATAACTCAAAGGTTGGCTGCGAGCAGATTTGCCTCTCGGTAAACGGGGGGCAAATCTATGGTTTTCTGGGCCCGAACGGCGCCGGAAAAAGCACCTTCGTAAAAATGCTGGTCGGCCTTTTGTTTCCCACTTCCGGAAAGGCCTGGCTGCTCGGCAAACCCTTAGGAAATCTTGCAGTAAAGAAAAATATTGGCTTCTTGCCGGAAAACTTTCATTACCAGGACTGGCTTACCGGCCTGGAGATCCTTAACCTCCATTCCTCTTTGGGCCGCCTTGACCGTTCGGCGAGGCATTCGAGGATCGCCCGGGTACTGGAGATTACAGGCCTGACAGGCAGGGAAAAACAGCGGGTGCGCACTTACAGTAAGGGCATGCAGCAGCGCCTCGGTCTGGCCTGCGCCCTGCTCACCGATCCCGATCTCCTCTTCCTGGACGAGCCTACGTCGGCGCTTGATCCGATCGGCCGCAAAGAAGTCCGGGAAATCATCCTGGATCTGAAGCAGAAGGGGAAAACAGTTTTTTTAAACAGCCACCTGCTGAGCGAGGTGGAAATGATCTGCGACAGAGTGGCCATCATCAACAAAGGAAGGATCATCGAAGAAGGTCCGCTTGACCTTTTGACCGGCAGGACGGTCGAGGTGGAAGTGGAAATCGGCAGACGAACTCCTGATCTGGATGCGGCGCTGGAAAAAGCCTGCTTTTCAATTGCCTGGACAGGAAAGAAAGGGAAGGTGCTGTTGAGCAGTAAGGAGGACAGGGCTCGCCTGGCTGAAGTAATCCTTAAAAACGGCGGAAGGCTGTATGAACTTGTTGGTCGCCAAAATTCTCTGGAAGATCTTTTTGTCAACCTGATTCAGGAAGGGGGAGAAAAAGATTGCTGACCATAGCCATTTTAACCTGGCGCGAAGTCCTGCGTCGCAAGCTGCTGGCCGCAGCCATCCTGCTGACCATCCTCTTTTTGGGCCTTTACGGCCTGGGGCTGTATTATGCTAACAAGGAAATGCTTGCCAATGCCAGTCCCCTGCCACAACTGCAAAGGGGGTTCATTATCAACCAGCTCGTCTCTGTGGGCATTTATTTCGGCAGCTTTATTGTATCTTTACTGGCCATTTTTTCCGTTGCGGGAACGGTCTCGTCGGAAATAGAAGGGGGCACTGTATATGCCGTACTAGCCAGGCCGATTAAAAGAGTGGATTTTATTCTTGGCAAACTGCTCGGTCATGGCTGCCTGCTGGTTTTGTTCGCTGCTGTCTTTTTGGCCGCCCTTTCTGCGATTGTTTATTGCATAACGGGCTTCATGGTCAATGGAATTTACCCCGCCCTCGGCCTTTTCTGCCTGCAGCCGCTGGTACTGCTCAGCGTGGCCGCTCTCGGCTCGGTCCTATTTCCAACCCTGGCCAACGGGATTATTGTGTTTATGATTTACGCGATAGCTGTTGTCGGAGGAATGGTCGAACAGTTCGGCTGGATTATTAAAAGCGCGACGATGGTCAGGATAGGGATTGTTTCCAGCCTGATTATGCCTGCAGATGCGCTTTACCGTAAGATAGTCCATACCCTCCTGTCTTTTTCCGGAGAGTCCTCCCTGTACCTGACTCAGATGGGCCCTTTTGGCTGCCTGTCCGAACCAAGCACACATATGCTTGTTTACACAGTCCTGTATATAATTGGCGCCACCTTCCTGGCCGCCTGCCTTTTCAGAAAAAAGGACATAACTTAAAGCACTCTCTATCCAGCCTGTCGGGCATACCAAACGAAGCAAACGAAGGTCAAATGAACAAAGTCAAATGAAGGGACGTTCTTTTTCAAATGAAGGGACGTTCTTTTTGTTTTCTTTTGGGACGTAAAGGAGCCATAAAAAATGATCAGCTGCAGGGTTTCCTTTTCCGGATCCGCCAGGGACAGAGGTTTAAAAACCACGTATGTATAAGGGATATCTGTTACAGGCAGTTGGTCCACAAAGCTTTTGGCTATCCCGGGTGTTTTCTTATAGCCCTCTCCCTCCGAATGGCCTTCCCGGCCCGAGGAGAGAAAATACTCAATCCCGCCCCGCATGCCTTCCAGAAAACCGCCGAATCCCAAGCCCACCCTGCCTCCTCCACAGCCGCAGGTCTCCCTGCTAAATGCCGTAATCCTCCCTTTAGCGGAGGCAGTGAGCATGGCTATTACGCAACCCCATTTTCCTTCTTTGAATTGTAAAGCATCCGGCGGCAGTTCATTAGTAAAAATGACAGCTACAGGCTCAAATTTCATTTGTAATTCCCGGGCAATCCTGTCTTCCAAATTATCTGCTCTCCTTCCAAAGTAAATTTTCTATTAATCTATTTTCTAACAGATTTTAAAATTTCCTTCTGTCAGCCGTGGATATCACACAAGAAGAACGAAATCGCTCCGCGATGGCCTTAGATAGTAATTATCCAAGAAGATAAAATTGCAAAACAATGAAAAAGTATGCCCTTTTTATGGTATTGTTTAATCGCCAAACCAAACAATCCAGAAAGAAGCATACTTTTTACTTTTATGATTATACCATGTGCAAAGAGACAAAAACATACAATTAGTAAAACAGCCAGATCGCCTCCTGAGTGTAAAAAGCCAGTAAAGACAAACCATTAAAAATCAGGAGGTATCCCCATGAATCAGTACGAACAAGAAATTGCCCTATACTTCGAACTCAAAGGAACCCCAGACTCTTCAAGAGAATCATATTTACGCAGGATTTATGCATTCGTTAATTTTATGCAAGGCCGGCATAATCGCATAGAAGACATTACAGAAAGAGATATCCAGCAATACATCCTTTATCTTAAGAAGAAAAAAGGCCTTTCAGCAGGAACCATCAACAACTATACTTCCGCCATCAAGTTTTTCTACACCCATGTATTAGACAAAGAATGGAATTCAAAAAAAATCCCTCGAATGAAAAGAACACATAAATTTCCGGTGATCCCTGCAAAGCATGACGTGCTAACGCTTTTGAACGCGACCGCTAATCCGAAGCATAAAGCCTTTCTATCGTTAATATACGGGAGTGGCTTACGAGTAGGAGAAGTAGCCAAGCTAAAGATTGGTGATATTTGCAGTAAAAGCATGCGGGTACGGGTAGAAAACGCCAAGCATAATACAAACCGGTATACCATTTTATCTGATACAGCTCTTCTTGTGCTGCGAAATTATTTTAAGGCATATTTTTCATCTGCAAGCTACAAGTCTGACGATTGGCTGTTTCCGGGACAAAACAAAAACGAGCATATTAATGTCAAAACCATTAAAAACACACTAATCAATCTGCGGAACAGCTTGCAATTTGACCGGAATATTTCAGCCCATACCTTGCGCCATTGTTTTGCAACCCATGCCCTGGAGGATGGAGTCGATCCCGTATTTATCCAGCAAATGCTGGGTCATAAGCATCTTCAGACAACACTTTGCTACCTCCACATGACCTCAAAGAGCCTCATGGGTGTCAAGAGCCCCCTCGACACCTATTGTGACGGCACAAAGTGACTACCGTACAGGATGCTTTCCTGCAATTTTATTCCCGGCATGAACAAAGCTATATTCCATCCATGCAGCAAGCCAAAGCTTCCAGTGATATCATGCGCTGCAGGACTGCCGCTTTAGGAGGCCATGTTTTTGAATGCGGAAATTGTGGCCATAAAGCTGTGCGTTACAATTCATGCCGGAACCGGCACTGCCCTTTATGTCAAGGTGTTACTAAGGCTGTTTGGGTGGACAAAAGGAGCAAAGATATCCTAAATGCTCCTTACTTCCATGTGGTTTTTACAGTACCCCGGCAACTTCACTCACTAATCTATCAAAATCAGGAACTTCTTTATGGTTTAATGTACAAATCTGTTGCCGAAACCCTTGCGGAACTTTCTAAAGACAAAAAATATCTGGGCGCCCGTATCGGCTTTTTTTCCATACTGCACACATGGGGACAGGACTTGCACTATCATCCGCATATCCATACGGTGGTTCTGGCAGGCGGGCTAACAAAGCTCAACCAATGGCGAAATAGCAGCAAGAAGTTCTTTATTCCTGTAAAGGTATTATCAAAAAAATTTAGTGGTAAATATCTGTACTATCTAAAGCAATACTACCGTCAACATCTGCTTAAGTTTTATGGAAATGCCCAGGAATACCAGAATCCAAAACTTTTCCGGAATTTGCTCAGTCAGTGTTACGAGAAAGACTGGTACACCTACACAAAAAAGACTTTTTCCGGCCCTTTTGCTGTCATTCAATATTTAGGGAGGTACACGCACCGGATTGCCATATCTAACACCCGGATGGTCTCAATGGATGAGCATACGGTGACAATTACCGTAAGAGATGATAAAACAAGCAGCCGGACAAGAATCCTAATATTAAAAGGCGTTGAATTTATCCGTCGGTTTTTGATGCATATACTTCCGAAAGGGTTTGTTAAAATTAGATATTATGGATTACTGGCAAACCGGAACAAAAAGACGAAGCTGGAGCTGAGCAGAAAACTAACCTGCAGTCCTATTTACAGACCTAAATTTGAAGGTCTAAGAACTATTGAGATTCTTTGTATTCTTATGGGTAGGGATGTAACGGTGTGCCCAATATGCGGAAAAGGCAAAATGCAGGTATTATGTTCGTTGTTTCCAGGGTCATCACCATGATGATTGTGGAACTGAATATACACTTCAAAAATCCCCTTTTATGGGGAGGGGGAAGGTATACCCAAAATCAAATTATTTTGAGGTATATTGAGGTATAAATATATTATGATATGATAAATATCGGGAAACTTAAATATCAATAACCAAGAATGAAAAAATGAAATCCCATAACTCTGCAGTGTGCGCGACTTCGTTCTTCTGGGCCAATCGAAAATTTTGTGTGCAGCTTTCTATATTGGGATTGTTAAAGGCTCAACTATCGGCTGACACCTGATATTTGAGCCTTTTTAAGCGCAAAAC